>DXGR01000141.1 GCA_019113825.1 Candidatus Stackebrandtia excrementipullorum
GGGCGGTCCAAAACCACGCGGTCGCTTGGCACGGCGGACTACGCCGAACGGAGCCGTACAAAGAACAACAACATGATCGTGACTCTAGATCACGCCGAGCTCGTCGTCGAACGATAAAGCGCGCGGTGTCGGTTGGCGTTTCGGCAACGCAAAGGAGGCTCCCCGCAGCGTCCGCAATTTTTGCCCACAAGGGACCTCTGGTGGGGTGGCGCGGCGCGAAAGGCGATGCTATAGCGCGGTCAGGCGTGCGGCCAGGGCGTCGGCGCGTGTGGGGTTCATTTCTCGAAGCATTGGCAACACTCGCTCCCAGTGGCGCCGTGCCCGGTCTGGATCCGTTGTGGCCGTGGCGTTTCCGACCGCGTCCAGCGCTTCGACCAGAACGTTGCATTCGCGGGCTTCGGTCGCCAGTCGTACGGCCCGGTCGTGGTGGTAGACGCCGGTGTCGTGTTCGGCGACGTGATGCGCGACGGTGCCGAGTGTCTGATGCGCGATCGCCTGCTCAATACGGTCGTCCAGCTCGACGGCCATGGCCAACGCGGTTTCGGCGGGCGCGCGGGCGTCGAGAAGCCGTCCGCTCGACGCCAGTGTCGCGGCGTGCACGTTGACGGCCTCGCACTCCAGGATGTCCAACGTGAGCCGCCGCGCCCGACGTACCGCATCATCCACATGGGCCAGTGCCGCCGTGTGGTCGCCGACGCCGCTCAACTGTTTGGCCATGTTGCACAGTAGCCGTACCTGCTGTTGGACGTCCTGGCTCTCATCGGCGATGGTCAGGGCGCGACGCGAATACTCCAACGCCTCGGTGATTTCGCCCCGGTACTCCAAAGCGAGCGCGAGATTGCCCAACGCGACGGTCAAGCCGGCGGTCGCGTCCAACTCGACGCACAGGTCGGCGGCTCGGCGGAAATACTCCACCGTCATCGTCTTGTCGAGTTCGGACCGCAAAGTGGCCACGCCGAGATTGCTGAGGCTCCACGCGACGTACGTCAGGTGCCCGGCCTCTTCGGCCAACCGGAGATTGTGCCGGAACAGGCTCGCCGCCCGCTCATACCGATTGAGTCCCAAATAGACGCGAGCCAACGTGGCCACCGCCATCGACTGGTCGACGACCCGGCCCTCGGCCCGCGCCACCGCGATCGCATGACGTGCGAAATCCCGAGCCTGCGCGTAATCACCGAGATTGACGTAGGTGATCGCCAGTTGGTTCGCGGCTCGCCCCCGGTCGGGACCGGCGGCGTGCCGGAAGGCCGCTGTGTGCAGCCGGATGGCCTCCTGCCAGTGACATCCCGTGTCGAGGTAGCGGTACAGCGTCACCGCGGCGGCCCCGATGTAATCGGCGCACCCGGCTTCGGCGGCCCGCACCGCGACCGACACCAGGTTCGCCCGTTCCGCGTCCAACCATGTCGTCGCCTGCCCGGCCGTCGTGAAACGCGGCACGTACACCTGCGTCTCGTCCAACACGGGACGACGATCGGCGTCGAACGGGTACAGGACGTTGCAGGCGGCCAACGCGGTGTGCAGGTAATGGTCGCGCAGTCGTTGTCCCGCCGCGTTCGGATCGGCGTCGGCGAGGTCGTCGTGACGGTGCGCGTATTCGACGAGGAGATCGTGCATACGGTGACGTGCCGTCGGACCGTCGGTGACGTCCTCCAACAAGCTCAGCTCGTGCAGTTGCCGCATGGTCGCCGCGACGTCGGATGTGCGGGTGGAACCCAGCAGCGCCGCGGCGGCACCGACGTCGTGGTCGGACCCCGGGTGGGTGGCCACGAGAAGCAGTGCACGTCGAAGCTCCGGCCCGAGGCGTTCATACGACACGTCCATGACCGTGCGCACGGCGGTGCTCGGGTCGGTGGGGCTGGGCGACAGATCGGAAAGACTCTCCGACCGCAGCCGGGCCGCGAACTCACCCACCGACGTAGTCGAGCCGTCGGCGAGGAACGCGGCGGCGGCGATGCGAAGTGCCAACGGCAGGTGGGCACACCTGGCCGACAACTCCGACAGTTGCTCCCGGTCCGCCGACACCCCGCCGGTGAACAGTAGTTTCGCCAACAGCGCGTTCGCCTCCGCCGTGGACAGACGCCCCAGGTGGATGTGCGCGCTGTCGTGGCTGACCGTCAGTCCGGCCAGATGATGCCGACTGGTGACGATGGCCGAACATTCCGGGTTCCGGGGCAGCAGCGGACGTACTTGTGCCTCGTCTCGGCCGTTGTCCAGAATCAGCAGAAGCGTCTTGGCGTCGAGCGTTTCCTGGTACAGGGCGGCCATGAGGTCGTCGTCGTCGGGGATCGACGCGGGTTTGACCCCCAGTTTCACGAGCAGGCGGTGCATCGCGCGACGGGTTGACAGTGGCGAGAAGGTACTGAAGCCGTGCAGGTCGATGTACAGGCAGCCGTCGACGAATCGATCCGCCGCGGCCTTGCGGTGAGCCCACCGGACCGCCAGAGCCGTCTTCCCGATGCCGCCGATACCCGACACCGCCGACACGACAACGGTGTTGCCGCGCCGGGTGCCGCTCATGAGTCGGTCCAGGCGACGCAGTTCGACGTCACGGCCGGAGAAACTCGCGATGTCGGCCGGTAGACCCCGCATCGGGCGGTGCCGTTCCACGTCCGACGTCAACCGTTCCCGTATCCCGTCGAGGGCCAACCGTTCGGCGCGGGTCAATCCGAGATCGGGGTGCGACAGGAGGAGGTAGAAGCGGTCGGTGGCGTTGCCTTTGGGGGGTTTGGGAATGTTTCGTCCGTTGAGCCAGTTGTAAATGGTCGCCTTGCTCACCTCGGCGAGTTCGTTGGCCACGTCCTCGACTCGCAATCCCAGCGCGTCGAAACGGGACCGCAACCAAGCACCCAATTCCGGCTTCGTCCCGATGGAGCGAATGTCCTGCGAAACAGGCAAGTTCAACCTCCTGGCATAGGCGAAAACGCCCAAGTGTCACGAGAGGGGGTTTTCCAACCTATTCCAACCCGCCCTTGATGTTGCACACGGTATCGGGCTGTAATCGGAGGAGCCCGTCAGTCGGGCGTACCACTGCGTCACGGCGGATAGCCTGGACAAGTCAGTCCATGTAGGAGGGGAGTGACTTGGCCGGTGGGATGGACATAAACCGGGCTACGGTGAGTCACCGGTGATTCCGTCGACGATCAGTGGGAGCGGCACCGGTAGGGTGTCGATCACCAGCGCACCAAGGAGCCACCAGTGCCGACACCGGCCCGCCCCTCGGCGAGTATCGCGGTCGGTGGCGGTTTCGAACTTTGCTCCAGGTCGCCCGGCAGGCGCGGCACCGACGGTTCCAGGCCCGTGAACCGTCAGCCGGCTCGTCGCTCTCGTACAACCGGTCTCGCCGCTGGTTGAGGAGGCGGGTTTTTCGTCGGCCGGGCGACCACCCCCCGAGGTTTTCGTGAGCGATCGTAATGCGATGGCGTGTTCCCGGCGGGGGCTGTACGGTCGGCGGCCGAGACCGAATGGAGTGAAGCGTGAGCCGGATCGCCTGCCATCGCGACGACGGAGAACTCGTCGGATATGTGTACGAACAGGATGGGCAATGGGTGCCGACCACCGTGTTCGGTTACCCCCTGGCGGCCGGGATGGATCGCGATGACGCCGAAGACCTGCTTCGCGGCATCGGTATGAGCGTCCTGATCGAGAAGTGGGAGTACCTCGAGGACGGCGAGTGGATGAACGCGCAGATTGTCGAAGCCAAGCCCGACCACGTGACGATCGCCGTGATGGACGTTGATTTCGACGAACGGTACGCCGCCACCCGTGTCGTGACGGCGCCCGTCCAGGAGCGGCTGAGGCTGCGGAGATAGTTCACTCGTCGACGACCTGGTTCGGGCTCCGTGCAACCGATCCGTGAAAACTTGGACCACAATGGATTTTCGGTTTTGACTCCGACGGGCACAATATTGACGCACTCCGATGCCCGTCGTCGTCTCCGAGGAGCCCCATGCTTGACCGCCGCACGTTTCTCGCCGTGTCCGGTGCCGGTGTCACCGCGGCGATGGTCGGCCGAACGGCCACGGCCGCCACCTTCGACCGGAACCCGTTCCAGCTCGGCTCGGCATCGGGCGACTCCACCACCGACAGCGTCATCCTGTGGACTCGCCTGGCACCCAAGCCGACCGCATCCGACTTTGGAATGGACGGGCAACCCGACACCATCCCCATCCATTGGCGCATCGCCGAAACCTACGAAGACGTGCAAGACGACGCGACCAGCCTCTACAGCGGCGACGTCGACGCACACAAGAAGGACGCATGGTCGGTCCACCTGGAGGTCAAGGACGCCGGCGGCCCGTTGGAGCCCGGCAAGCTGTACCACTACCAGTTTTCGCTACCCGACATGTCCCACAAGGCGTGGATCGGGCAGACACGCACCGCCCCGGAACGCTCCGCCGACGTGTCGGCCGAATTCGCGGTCATCAGCTGCCAGTCGGCGGCCACCGACCGCACCGGAAACAACGGCCCCTCCCACTGGCACGGCTATACACACCTGGAGGAGAACCCCGTCGACTTCGTTGTCCACCTGGGCGACTACATCTATCGCGAGAGCCACGAAAACACGGTCCCCGCCGACGATCACTGCACCGAGTTGGTCGATTATCGGCGCCGCTGGGGCTGGTACCTCGAACGCGACAACATTCAGCGCACGCGGCGGCTGTACTCGATGTACGCGGTACCCGACGACCACGAGATGTACAACAACTATCAGGGCGCCAACATCAAACCCCGTTTCGGCGAGGGCACCGATTGGCAGTTGCGGGCGTTCAACCACGGCCTCATCACGTTCTGGGAGAACATGCCCGTCCGCGGCCCGCGCCCGTCGGCGCTCGACGGCGACGACAAGGTGCGGTTCCCGTTGCACCGGGTCGGCCTCGGCTGGGGCGCCCACCTCGACGTGACGTTGATGGACTGCCGCCAATACCGAACCGACCCCGACGCTGCGGACCCGACCCTGCTGGGTGCCGAACAGCGGGAGGCCGTCGTCGACGCGATCGACGATTCGGAGGCGACGTGGACGGTGTTGGGGACGGCCGGCCCGTTGAGCGTGTACTACGCGAAGGCGGGCGTCCCGACGAATCCGGTGAACTGGACGGCGTATCCACCGGAACGGGAACAGATCACCGACGCGTTGGGCGCTCGCGGCGCGGCCGGCGGAAACCCGGTGGTGTTGGCCGGGGACGTGCACTGTCCGTTCGTATCGAAGGTGGTCCGGCCCGCCGACGCCGGCAGCGACGACTTCGTGGCCACGGAGTTTTCCGTGCCGCCGATGTCGAGCTATACCGGGATGGACTGGCGGTCACGTCGCGACGACAACCCCAACGTCATCGAGTGGATGGGTCTTCGCGACGATTCCACGACGTTCCGGCAGCCGCAACCGTTGAAAGGATATTTGCGGTGCACGGCGACCGGCGAGACGTTCCACGCGAACTTCATCGGTACGACGCAGACCGCGTCGCCGTCGGGGACGGCCGCATCCGTGGAACAGTTCCGGATCACGGCGGGCACGCTCGGTGCGAAACCGTTCCGCGCCGGGTGAGTGAGAGCAGCTAAGAGCCCACGGGCTGGTACGCATCCTTCAGGAGGCGGTCCCGCGTCGCGGTGGACTAATCCACGACACCCGTGGGCCCCGGTGGTCGCGTTGTATTCGCCCGCCGTCAAGAAGCCGTGAGACCTCTTCCCGGTAAGGGGCGATGCGCGGCCGGTCCGTTAAACGAATCGGTGCGCGACGGCTAGCGCGCGATCACCTCACGAGTCCAAAAAAACATCACTTTTTGGGACCACCTCCTTTCACGTGTACGAAGAAGGTACGTCAGGATCATCGAGCTCCGCCACTCCTTTTTCCGCCAGACTTGTCACAGGTACAGCACGTAACGAAGTCGCCGATCACGGCACGAAACGGCCGACACGGACCGTTCCGTTGGGGCGCAGCCGCTTCCACGCCTTGCCGCCGGTGTCACCGATATGATGCGCAGCGTATCTTTGTGTCGGGAGTGACCGAGACCAACCTGGGAGGGCCCGCGTGAACGACACGACGGGAGACCGGACGCGCAACGAAAACTCGGGAATCGTGGGCGGTGACCTGGTCCAGACCGAGACGGTGATCCTGCGTCAGCAGGCACCGCCCCCGAACGTGCGACCCAACAACCTGCCGCCGTCGACGTTGTTCGTCGGCCGGGCCGCCGAGGCGAAGGAACTGCGCGACTGGGTCGAGACATCACAGGACGACGGAACCGTCGTGGTGTTGGTAAGCGGCGCCGGCGGGGTCGGGTCGAGCGCGTTCGCCGTCGAATGGGGACACCGCACGTGGGAGGAACTGTTCCCCGACGGGGTCCTGTACGCCGACCTGCGCGGCGCCCGTACCGACGAGGGCGTCGCCGTGTCCGACGTCCTCGCTGTTTTCCTGCAGGAGTGCGGTTGGCAGGCGGACCAGATACCGGCGAGCCTGGCAGCTCGCCAAGCCCGATTCCGTTCATGGACGGCGACCCGACGCGCACTCGTCGTCGTCGACCACGTCACCGGCGAAGCCGAGGTCGAACTGTTGCGCCCGAACTCCCGTTCCTGCGCGATGATCGTCACCTCACATCGCCAGGACGAATTCGTCGCGAACCTGAAGTACCGTCCGCTGCAACCGCTGAACGACACGGAGTCGAAAACCCTGCTGGTGAAGCTGCTCGGCGAGGAGCGCGTGGCCGCCGAAAAGCCCCAGGCGGCGAGGCTGGTCAGGCTTCTCGGTGGTGTCCCCGCGGCCCTGTGTATGGCGGTGGCGTTGATGCGCCGCCGACCACACATGACACTGGCAACACTCGTTTCCGATGTGGAGAGGCTGCTGTTGGACACATACGTCCGGTCGGGGCAGCCGATCATCGACGGTATGGCGAACAGGTCGTACCGGTCCCTGTCCGACGACGCGGCCTGGACATACCGACGACTGGCGTGGCACCCGGACCTGAACGTGCCCCGCGACGTCCTCGTGGCACTGGTCGACGAGTCCGGCCGCGACGGTGACACCGCCGTCGAGGAACTACTCGACCATCACCTCATCGACGAGGCACAGCCGGGATGCTTCGAAGTCCACCCCCTGGTGAAGGCACACGCTCGCCGCAAGGCGGCCGACCTCGAAGACGACGCGACCGACATCGCACGCTGGTGCGACGTATACCTGCGTTTCGCCCGCGCCGCCGACCACCTCACCACACCCCGACGGCTCCGACAGATCGACGAACCACCCACCGTCGACGTCCCGTTCCACGACGCGACGTCGGCGATGAACTGGCTCGACGCCTGGCGCCACAACCTCACGGCAATGCAACGCGCCGCCGCCGACCACGCCCGACACGACATCGTCTACCTGTTCGCCGATGCCATGTACCCGTTCTACATGAACTCCCCGTACCTTGTGGAAATGCTGGAGTCGGCCCAGCTGGGGCTCGCCGCCGCCCGCGCAGCCGAACACCGCACGGCCGAAGGACGCATGGGCCGTTTCGTGGCCCGCGCGTTGATGGAACACGGCGACCACGACGCGGCCGCGGCACACCTCGCCGACGCCGTCGCACTACTCGACAACACCGAAACACGGCTGCTGTGGGCATCGGCAATCGAATTTCAGGGTCGGCTCCTGCGACGACAGGGACGATTCGACGACGCACGGGAACGCCACCACCGGGCCCGCCGAGTATTCGAGGACGCCGGCGACCGACGGGGCGTGGCACTGCAGGAACACTTCATCGGCCAGAACCTCCTCGACAACGCCGAATACGAACCGGCGGTCGAATACCTGCGTGCCGCACAGGACCGCCTACTGAACACCGGACACGACCGCGACGTCGCAAAAATCCGCACCGACCTGGGCCGAGCCCTCCACGCCGACGGCGACCTACAAGGCGCACGCGAGGCACTGGTGAAAGCCGCGAACCTGCTGGCCGACGTCAACGCGCGCCGCTACGAGGCCACCGCACTACTGCGACTGGCCGCCGTGACCGAAGACGAAGACGACGTGACACTCACGCGCCAAGCGCTGGAACGGGTCCGAGACCTCTACGCCGTCATCGGCCACACGGACCTGGCCGCGATACAGGAACGGCTGAATCAGCTCGGGGACACCGATACCGCAAACGATTGACCACCGACGACCACACTCAGCTCCCCGGGCAGGGCCGTCCCGTCACGGTGAAACCGATACCACAGTGAACCGGCGACATCACGCAACGGGACCGGTGAAGACGCCCCATCGAAGTCGTACACGTCCCCCAGACGGGTGTGGACCCGACAACCGCCGCCGGGCATGTCCACAGTGACGGCCTTACACGCCGGGAACCGGTCCAATAGCGACCCGGGGTCATCCCCGGCAACGAGGACGACGGCGGTCTCCCACAGCCGCAGCGACGGCTCATCGGTAGCCACGACCAGGTGCCCGTGTTCGACCGTGAGCCCCGATTTCGCGGGCCGCCGCTCCACGACGACCCGACCGTCGACAACCGTACAACCGACCACATACGACCTCGGCGAACGCCGATCGACGACGGGGACCGCAAGCGGAACCGGCTCCGGCTTCGCGAGCGCGGGCAGCTCCAACAGTTCGTACAGGGCGCCGTGAAACCGGGCGGCGGCATCCTCGTCGTAGGCGATGGACCGATGAAGGACCGCCCCCACCTCATCGGGTTTCCAACCCTCCATGGCGTCGTCCACCTGCGGTCGCAGCGGTGCGTCGACGTCGAGCCGCGGCAACAACCCGATCAGGGCCTCCATGGGCCCGCCCGCCGGGTATTCGTTCGGGGAATGCGCGGAGATCACGACCGGCGCCACGTCGGCCGCATAAAACGTGGTCGACCCGCTGTCGCCCAGAACGCAGTCGGCCGCACACACCGTTGCCTGCCAACCGGCGGTGGACGGGATGAGAATCAAACCCGCGTCCAGCGCTCGCCGCAACCGGCGCCGCAGATTGAAATCGCCGTGCCTGGCGGCGACGTTCGGGTGAACGATCAACGCGACCCGGTACTCGTCGACCGGCAGCTCCGCGAGCAGCCGCGCCAACAACTCGACATCCTGACCCAATGTGGACTGCGGCCCCCACGTCGACGACACCACGACGAGCCGCTGCCCGGCCGACACCCCCAACGCGGTGCGGTAGCCGCTCCGCAGCCGCCGGTGGGACCGCAGTTGTTGCGCCGTCAGGTCACCGGCGATCCGCGCACGCGGGACCACCTGCGGGCAGAACCGACGCAACTGTTCCATCGAATCGACGCCCGGCAACATCAACAGACTCGGCACCGGTTCCCCGTTACGGACGAGCCGATCATCGGACAGGTCCGCCAACCGCCGCCGGTCACCCGGGTCGTGCTTGTTGTGGCCGGCGCCGTGGGGGAGAAGCATGAGCGGACCGCGCAGATCGTGCAGGTCACCGTTCGCGCTGGCCGCCACCGCCAGATCGAACCGGGTCTCGACCGCCTGCCGCCACGGCAGAACCGGCAGCCCGACGCCGTCGAAGAAGTCGTTGACGCCGTGCGCGAACTCCGACCCGGGGACGATCGTCGACCACAGGTCGATCCGCGGGTCGTCGTCGAGCAGCGCCAGAACGTCCATCACGCGCGTGGTCGAGGCGATCGTGCGGCCGACGGCCAGCACCCGACGACGCGACCGGAACGTGTCCCACAACGAAGCGGACGAAGACGGACGACTCACGCCTCAAACCTCCGGCGACGGGTGTCCGGGTGTCCGGGTGTCCGGGTGTCCGGGTGTCCGGGTGTCCG
>DXGR01000022.1 GCA_019113825.1 Candidatus Stackebrandtia excrementipullorum
TCTCAGACACGCGGAACTTCCTTGGTACGCAACGAAACTAGACATTCCGTTTCATACCAGAAGTTCCGCGGCATACCTCACACCAACCCCACCCAACACACCGTCACCACACCCTTGCCCGGAAACGCTCATTGGAATGCCACACCTCAACCAAATATTGCAACAGCATCGACGGAAACCACTTCATCAGCTGCCGATAATCACTTGGAAACACCCTTCAGGTCAGACTCGAGCAATCAGCTAGAAATGCTGCTTCGCGCAACCCATCTGATCACGAATCTCCGCAAGCGAATACAAGCCCGGACTAGATCTACCACTCGAGTCCTCGAAAAGGTAATCAACGGTCAAGGGGTCGCTGCCAGCCGACAATTGGAAAGAACATACACCCGGAGGTGCCGAGCATCATGAACGGCCAAAAAATGCTCACCATTTCTCTCAACTTGAGTAGCCTCCTCCGCTATTCGATGCCTGTTCGGCCAACCGTCAAGGCCGAGGGTTCAACAACACGATCAAAGCAGCGATGCCAGCAGCAACCGCCAGCCAGATAATCACCTCGACCAACGTTCGAATCCTGGACCTGCCCAACCGCCCCTGCGACCGCCGAATCTGAACAACACCCTTCTCATCACGATAATGCGGCGCAATCAAAAACTTCGGCCGATTATGATAAACAACCAGGTAAGCCAACGGAATGAACGTGACCAAAGGAACAACACTTAGCCAAAGAAGCAGAGCGAATATTCCTGTCGGTTCTTCGGCGCCCGTCATCGATGTCCCGAACGCTGAAATACTCGCCAGCACAAAGAAGTACACGCCAATCGCGGCGACTGGAACAATCCGCTTCAAGCCGGACTTGAATTCATCCGAGTACGGAAGAAACGCCCAAGCGTTTTCCTCCTTCTCGCGCAATCGGCCATCCCAATGACGAGGAAGCTGATAAACCACCTGAAACACTGCCGCTGCTAGACTCAATGCAGCAAGGAAGCCAAATACAATTGCATCATCCATAAATTCTCTCTCCTAAGCCTGACCCGTCGAGTTAGGTTGGTTCTCAGCTAAAAGATGGAGGCTCACACCAACCTGACGATATTCACCATCTACCATAGCGACCCAATCTTTCCTCCGATCCAACCACCAGCCCAGTTACCCAGTACCCCGCCAACCACTGCACCTACTCCAACACCAACAGCGGTACCCAGGGGACCAAAACTGCTGCCGATTGCGCCGCCTACAGCTCCACCTACTGCTGCGCCCACTATTTCACCGACAGCGGCACCAACTACTTCACCTTTCTTGGAGCTGTCATATTGACCTCCATTTGAGTAGAGATCGTATCCAGCTGACCCGAGTGTTATACCTGCACCGATATACGGCAGTCGCTTGGCAAGCATTTGTACCGGTCCTTTGCTGCCGATCACGGCCAAACCGAGTTTCGGTATGGGCTTCACCTGAATCCCGACCTGGGCAAGGCGCTTGGCGTATTTCCCTACCGTTGCAGCATCATTCATTCCCAGGGCTTCGATAAGTATTCGCATATCCTTAACGGTCATAACGGTTAGAGCCACAGCCATTTCGGATAGAGTACCTATGGCCGAAGAGGCTTCTCCGCTCCAATAAAGTGACTCGCAGATAGCATCGCATCCAGCTGTTTGTCCTGATGCCTGCCATCCCGTGTAGATGCTGTTGGTGCCACAGTGGGATCGTGCGCATTCGTCTTCGGTTTTGAGGGAGCCGTCGTCGTTGTGGAAGGAGCAGTCGCCGTCGATGCACTTCGAAGGGTCGCCGGTCGGGCTGTTCGCACCTGAAGTACCGGGCCGCGGTTTGGAACCGGGTGAGTACAACGGGTTCGTGCCGCAGCCGGTCTTGGCGCATTGGTTTTTATTTTTGAGGGAGCCGTCCTTGTTGTGGAAGGAGCAGTCACCGTCGATGCAGGGGACTCCGCCGCGTTCGGGCGTGTATAGACCTGTCGGGTCGGAGAAGGTGGTTGGGTTGCCGTTGGCGTAGGTGTAGGCGTGCATCTGCTTGGGGTTGGTCAAGTCCATGACCGGGTCGACTGAGATGAACACGCCCAAAGCTGAGTCATACTCGCGGGCACCCAGGTGCGTCAATCCGGAGGGGTCGTCGGTCCCACCAACGAATCCACGTTCCCCCGGCCAGGTCACCGGCCCGCCACGTTCGTTGCCGAACGGGTCGCGGTAACGGAACACTGCGGTGTCACCGCCGGCGAACTGCGACATCGACGCCGTGCCCTGGTGATCGTTGAACAGCCACGACAATTGAGTACCGGTGGCGGTGGATCCCGTCCTGACACCGAAGGCCGAGCCGGCGAAACTGTAGTACCGGGTACACGACAACACACCCTTAGTGTTCACCGAGATCTCCTGGCCCGGCAGATACAGGGTCGCCGAACCGTCGCTGTTCTTTCGCATCAAACGGTCACCGTCAGGGGTGTAGACGTGGGAGGTGACATCACCATCATCGGTGGTGAGGGTGTCCAACCTACCCTCGGCATCCCAGGTCAGCACCTGACCCGGGCGGGTGATCATGTTGCCCGCCGCGTCGTACTCGAACACCGCCTCGGCGGTAGTCTCACCGACCGTCGTAGTGGTTCCGACAACCGCGTGCGGTTGCGCCTGACCGGCCGCCGGAGTGCTGTAGCTGGTGGTCGATGGCCCCAACGGGTTGGCGTGATCGATCATCGTGACCCGGTTACCAACGGCGTCATGCTCATACGACGTCCAGTACGGAGCCGGACCACCAAGAGCGGCGGTATCCGGCGCCGCTCCACAATCACCATCGCCAGGCGTCCACGCCTGAGTCAGCCGACGCAGACCGTCATATCCGAAGCACTGATAGTCGCCGCGGATCTGCTCCCCGATACTCAGGATGTTGCCCATGTCGTCATAGCTGTAACGAGTATCGGACAGCAGGGCGTCGGCTCGTTCAGCGTAGACCGTGGACTTGATCAGTCGCCGAGTCACGTCGTCGTAGAAGTTGGTTTGTTGGGTGTAGTAGCTGTTATGGCTGTACCGAACCGATTCCAGCTCTCCAAGCCCGGTGTAGGTTGCACCGGTCACGTATCCGTACTGATTGAAGCCCTCATCCAACCGCACCGGCAAGCCGCTGCGCGGATCGAACTTGTAGACGACGTTCTCGTTGGTCAGGGCGGTACTTCTCGCGTACTGGAAGCTCTTCAGCGATCCATCGAGCGCATATCCGGTGCTGGAGATGTAACTTCCCGCCAACGGCCCTTCACTAGCGGGGATGACATGCTGAACCCCGCCGGGCTGGTAGAGCTCGTTGTAGGTACGGATGTCGAACCGATACTCGTTTCCGTCGACCCAGCGAGACCAGCCGGCGAACTGCCCGAGCGCATCACGGTCGAGAAGCCGGTCATAGCGCCACTCCGACAACTTCGTACCGGTCAAATCATCCTCATACAGCCCAATCTTGCGACCGATCTGGTCGTACTCGTAGGCCAATGTCTCACCGCGCGCATCCGTGGTGTTGGCAACTTCGCCATAGAGGTTGTAAACGGTGCTGCTGAGTCCCTTGTCCGGGTCGTCGGTGGATACCTGACGCCCCAGCAGGTCGTAGCCGTATTCCCAGGAGTTGCCTTCGGGGTCGGTGACAGACTTCAGTTGCCCGGCCTTTGTGTAGTCGTAGACGGTCGACTGGTACGCCCCGGTGGCATCGGGAGTCAGATGTTGCCGCAGTTCAACGGTGCGTCCCCGGGCGTCGGTGACCGTCGTGGTAGGAGTACCGCCGTCCGGTGGAATCACGGTCGTGTGGTCGCCGCCGTGTTTAGTCACCGTCCGCCACAGCTCTTCGTGCAGGTCGTACTGGATCGAGGCGATAACTCGATCGGCACGGTCATAGACGGTTTCGGTGAGGTTGGGAACAGAGCCTGCCGCTGGCACGAACAGGGTTGTCGTCGGTTCCCCAGTCGTCCGGTAGGGACCGCGTGTCCCCGCAGAGCGCCCGTTGTTGTCATAGAGGGCATCGGTGAGGATTCGGCCGCCACCGTCGCCCGGTGACACTGTCTGGTTCTGCCGCACCCGCAGCATACCGTCGAGAATGGCCGTCGACACCGTGTAGTACGGAGTGCTTCCGGTGCTGGCGGCATTGAGGACCTTTGTGGTGACCGAGTTCTCACCGGTGCGGGACAGCTGATAGTCGAACTCATAGCTGGGCATGTTCGGGTCAACGTTCCACAGGTTCGGCAGCCAAATCTTGCTGAGCCTGCCCAGCGGGTCGTAGGTCATCGTGGTGACCTTGCCGTTGTAGTCAGTCTTCCGGAGAGTGTTGCCCCGCAGGTCCAGGTCGGTGCTTTCGGTCCAGCTCATCGGATTGGTCGTCGTGGTCCCGGTGATGACACCCGTCGGTGGGGTGAACGTGGTCGAGGTCTGGTTTCCGCGAATGTCCCACGCCGAGGTGATGCGACCAGCCGCGTCATGTTCGGTCCGTGATTGCGTAACGTACCCGGGGTTTGCATCGGTGAACTCATTAATGGTCTCGGTGAGTGTCACCGTCCCGGTCGTCGGTGCCGTTCCGTACGCCAGGTCATCGTAGTGATGTCGGGTGTCGGCGAGGATGTCCTTATCAGACTGCGGTTGTTGGCCACACGGGATTGCATAGCTGTAGGTGCGTTTGACCGTGTCGAGGATGTTCTTTGCGGTGTTACGCGCGTATTCGGTGTAGGAGCACTGCTCATCACCGGAAACTGCGACGTCTCCGTGGTCAGCGGTTCGGCTGATCATGCCGTAGGAGTCGAACGTGTTCTCAGTTTTCGTCGTCCGCCAGCCACGCCCAGCGTCCAGCATGGTCTGTTGATATGCCGTTCCCTGGCCTCGAACGTACCTGGCGTGTGATGTGTCGCCCGCGCTGCTGGTTCTGGTTGCGGTTGCAGCCGACTTCCATGGCTCAAAGACCTGCCGTGACACCGGATCGCTGGCGATTCCGTTGTAGACGACGGTTTCACGGATCATGCCAGCGAACAGGTTGTCGTCGGTGATGGGATCGCCGACCGACCCGGGTACCGTCACCGATCGAGTGCCACCGGCGGGGTTCTTGTCTCCGTGCATGCCACGGAAGTAGCTCGACTCGGTGAGGGTCTGAGAGTCGCCCTTGCCCACTCGGGTCTGAACCTTGGAAAAGCCGCGCCAGTCCGACCAAGTGCGGTATTTCTTCTCAACCAGCTCATCCGGCTCAGCGTATCGCCAAGCCGGGTTGCCGACGTACTCATATTCGGTGACTCGAGTGTCCGCTTCGGTGAGCAGGTCATACTCAACGACAGTGGTCAACACGTACTTGTGATACCAGTGAGTTTCGAGCTTGTCGGGGTCAGCCTGCTGTGGAACGAGAACCGGGTAGCACAGTCGGGTGTTATTTCCCGGTGAGCTTGGCAGATCTCCGTCGGTGCAGTCTTGGGGGGAGTACTCAAGTGCCAGACGCCCGCCCGACTCCGTCCAGATGTTGGCGATCCGCATCCAGTTCATGGTCGGGATGCCGTCCCAAACCTCAACACGGTTGTGCATCTGAACCCAGTCGAAGTCGACCTTCGGAGTCGCTTCGGTCCCACCGACGTGACCCGTACGCGTTATCGAGTCCAGCCACAAACCCGCCCGGCTGCCGTCACCTGGGTTCGGGAAAGTGTGGGTCAGGCTCCATGAATCGATGTCTTGGTGCTTGTTGTTCGCCGCGTCCCACACCTGGGTCGCGATCTTCGTCAATCGTTTGGACGACCAGAACGATGGAGACGTCTTCCCCTCGCAACTGGAGCCGGTGCACTCGGTGTCCCAGGGGGTGTCTGGCCAGTTCGATTCGTCGTGGGTCGAACAGTTCGAAAGGCAACGATCGCCAGAGGTGAACAATACTCGTGCGGGGGCCTTACCAGAGAATTCCGTGCCGTCACGGTTGTCAGTGCCGTAGTCAATCCTGCTGAGTTCGCCACCCCGGATGTAGCTCACGGCGTTGCTGGCATCGCCCGCCTGACCGTATTTGTTGGTCTGTGGGGTGTACCAATACGACATGGTGTTGCCGTGAGGGTCCTCCACATAGTCCAGGTTCCATTTCCATGCCTGGTCACAGAACGAATTCTTGAAGGTGGCGGAGTAGCAGGGCTCCCCCGGATGGTTGCCGGCAACCGGGACCGTCCAGGTCGATTTGGTCTCGGGGTCACCAGATGCCCAGCCGGGAAGCCGATTGAGTCCGAAGTAGTACTTCATACCGTCAGGTGTGGTGACCCGCCAGTACTCGTTGCTGTTGTCCGCGTTGACGGTGTCGGTCAATTTTTCGAACTTTGTACCATCATCGTTCTTCAGGCGCCATTGTCCGGTGTCGTCGTCCCGAATCACCTCACCGCCACGACCGGCCATGGTCAACATGACGCTGCCGTCCACAACCCAACATTTGTCGCCCGTCTTCGTCGTGTTGCTCGCTCCATCTTCCATGTCAGCGGCACACGAACCATATCGGCGTTCAATGGAGCCGACGGTCAATCCCCAGCCTTCACCGATCCAGCCGGGCTGATTGTTGCTCGCCTCGGTTCGACCGTCCACAGAGGCGGATGAGTAGTCAAGGCTGACGTCCGGCACTGGTCCGGCTCCCACCGGGTTGGGAACCCCCACGGGATAGGACCAGTTGAATCCGCCGGAGTTGCCACCGTGGCTCCAGGTCGCCGAGGGCGAGAGTTCCGTTGCCGAGAAGTCGCCGGTGGGCCCCGAGACATCGGCCATCAACGCCAGACCGACGGTGTCGTCCGCCAGCGAAACCGTAGCCGTGACCGTCTGGTCGGCCCGATTGTTCGTCGAGTCCATCAACTCGACGCTGCTGGAAGTTCGCTGCCATAGGCGCAACCGAGTCGCCCAATCGGCACCGTAGGCGTGCGCGAAGGCCGAATAGTCCAGCTCCACCATGACCGATCCGGAGCCTTCGGTGGCCTCGATGTCCACCAGCACACCGGTCACATTCGCGTCAGCGGATGCCGATTGATCATGGATTCGAACCTGCACCGACTCCGGCGCATCTGTTCCGGTGATCGATCTGACCGATACCAGCGTGTCCCCGGCAGCCGTCAGCGTCGCATCGACCGCAGTATCGACCACGGCGGTACTTGGCCAGACCGGCGCAGCCAACACTCCAGTGGCCTCTTCGGCTTCGACCTGCGAGGGATCCAATTCCGGCTCGGTGGTCTCGATATCTCCACCATCAGCGAATGGCACCTCCTCCGGAGCATCCTGATTGAAGTCCACTGCTTGATCGGCAACGGGGACGAACAACAGCATCGCGGCAACGAAGGTGAGCGGTATGAAGCCCGCGACACTCCGATGGAACGGACGGTGTTTTCTTGTCATGGTGACGACTCCGGTCTGGTTGGGCAATCCAGGTCAGTTGTCGGACTGAGGGCGGGCGGACAGTTCGGCGATCTGTGTTTCGGTCAGAACACCTTGGTAGATAGCGACATCGTCAATCGCCCCATGCGCGAAAGACCATTGACTGCCGTCGATCGAACCGGCGGCTCCCAACAGAAGCCGACCATCGACATGCCAGGGTTCGGTGGGGCCGGCGACCGTTGAGACCAGGGCGCCATTGACGTAGAGGCGTAGTTCATCGGTGGCGGCGTCATAAATCGAGACGAGGTGGTACCACTCGCCCACCTCTGGCGTGGTGGTGTCCTCCGCGATGTACCACCCGGGCGATTCGACATCGGCATCCGGGATCGTCATTCGCCACCGGTCGGTCCCCGGCTTATATTTCACATAGGACGACGGTCGAACTACCGCTTCGGATGACACGACAGTGAAATCGGACGTTTTCGAGTCCAGCCGTGCCCATGCCGAGATGCTGAACGAATCATCGGTACGGAACACCGCGTCGGTACTGGCCGCAAAGCCGTCGACACCATCGACGGAGATGCCGTAACTTCCCGGCTGGTACCCGGGTGCGAATTCGGATCCGCCGAACAATGACAGGTCGTTGTTCCAGTTCGATTGGTCACGAGCGAGGCCACAGCAGTCCTCGTCGAAGCTCCACTGGCCCACCCGTTGCGGCGCCATCAGAGCCGAGAAGTCGTCAGTTCCCGCCGACAGGTCTTCAGGAACGACCACTCGATCGAACACCCGCACCGACGCGATCTGACCTTGCCAACCGTTCGCAGCTGCTCCATTGTGCAATGAACTGCCGATCCGGAAGGCACCGTCGGCAGTCCATCCCTGTGGAAGATTAACCGCCCCCGAGGACTCTCCGTTGACGTAGAGACGTCCGGTCCCTTCTGCGTGGTCGATGACCGCGACCAAGTGGGTCCATTGGTTACGGGTGGCGGAATTCGTCGATTCGGCGCGCACCCAGGTTCCTCCACTGGCAGAGTCCGCGCTCGGAACGGTTAGGTACCAATGCCCGGTGGCCTGGGTGTAACCGAAGGACAGGGCGCTCATCGACATGCCGTCGAAGCCACCGACATGGAAATCCGAGCCGCTCCCGTCAAGCCGCACCCAGGCGGAGACGCTGAAGGATTCAGAGGTGTCGACCACCGAGGCATCAGTCATCAGCGCGGCAGAACCGTCGAAGTCAGCAGTCGTCGCACCCATCAAACGAACGTCAGGTGTCCACCCAACCGCATTGTTGGTAGTCAGACTCGGTCCGTCGAGCACCACCGACTTCAGCGGTTGGGTTCCGTCGGGACGAGTCTCCAGTTCCCACCCGGCGACCGGTCCCTTGGCGCGACCGACCACGAATGAATAGGCCCCAGTGACGCTGGTGTTCCCGGCAAGGTCCACGGCTTGGATGTAAAGGGTGTTGTCTCCATACCGGGGCGGGGTCAGTTGCAGAGTGCGAGAATCCCCCTGCTGTGTGGACGCGATGTTGGCCGGCGGGGATGACCAACCGTAGAGATAGGTCACAACATCGTCATCCGCCGAGGTCACGGTAAACGTTCCCGATTCGCCCGGTCCACCGGTTGCAGGACAGGACACGTCGGTGCATTCCGCAAAGTCCGAGGTGATCACAGGTGCTTCGGGCCGAGAGGTTTCGACCTCGAAGCGGCACCACGAGGACCAGGCACTATAGACATAGGGATCTTTGGACCTGACGCGCCACTCGTACTCACCATTAGGCAGCGTTGCAGTGGTGATGCTGGACCGAGCGTTGTTCGGAACGTTGGTATCAGTGACCTCGACGGTGGCACCACCAACAGGTCGATACTGAATATGCCCGTCGAGCAACTGCCCACAACGGCCGTTCTTTGTCGAGCCGATTTCAGAGTGACCGGACGTGTCCTCTGCGAGCCGACGGGACGATCACGAATCGGTGTGGCGTCTTCGATCGGACACCGCTGCCGAGCGGCGGCGGCTTCGTTCAGCCATCGCGCCAGACGGGCCCGGTCGCGCCGCGCACACTCCAACACCTCCGTCGAAGGCTGATCGGTCCGGGGATGTCTTATTCCCGGGTGGCCGGTCAGTTGGTGGGTCTTTCAACGTCAGCTGCGCCAGACAGGCGGCGATCAGTGGCCACGTCATGGCGACTCGCGCCGCGGTGAGAGCACCGACTGCGCCGACCATCCGACGCCATCGTCCGGTCGCGCCGCGCACTCTCCCACCGCCGGCGGAAACGGCCGCGCTGCCGAAAGCGTCGGCGTTTTCGACGTCATGTTGCAACAGCTCATCGACGAGTCACGTGTGCCTATGGGGTCGCGTGTGCCCATGGGGTGCTGATCCGATTCGGTGGCACACGCATCGCCTCGCACCCCACGGTGTGGACTCCATGACGGTGGCTTCGATTCTTTCGATCCGCGATTTCCTTAGTGGACCAAGTCGCATCGCTCGGTGGGCGGGTACATCACCCGAACCGCCCGACGCCGAGCGGATAGCGGTCTCGACTGCGGCGGAGCCTCATGCGACGAGTAGACGGCGGCGCTCCACCCCGTCACGTCATTTCGGTCTTCTCGCCGATTCCGAATCGTGGTATCGCGCCCTGTGGCAAGTAGACCGGTTGTATGGATACGTCGCATCGGTGCTCGGATTGACAAGGATTTCAGCATGCGGAATACAGGATGCTGTCACGGCAGGCGCCGAAAACGTTCCACCGTCGAATGTCGGACGACACGGCCTCGGCGGCGATGCGCCCTGGATCAGGAGAACATCCGGCTCGGCGCGCGGTCCAACTTCGGCGCGCGCCACGTCCGTGGACATGACATGCCGACGACCTGAAGCGGTGCCCGCCCACGGCGTTGTCGAAGGCACCGGATGTCCGGGCGGAATCATGGGACATCCGGTG
>DXGR01000142.1 GCA_019113825.1 Candidatus Stackebrandtia excrementipullorum
GCCACAGTTCTCAACCCCGTCAAGCCAAGCCGAACCCGCAGCTTGGGACGAACCCGCCCCAAGCACCGAACCAGCGACCCCGCTCGAACCGGCAGGCGAAGAAACCACCGGACAGCACAGCGAACCGGCACCGTGGAACGACCCCACCGCCCCCGCTGAGCCCGCACCGTGGAACGACACGGCCGGGACCGAACCCGCACAGGACCAACCGGCGCCGTGGACCGAACCGGCAGCAGCCGAACCGGCCGTACCCGCCGAGGAAACACCCGCACCACTGTTCTCCACACCAACCGCACAAGCCGAACCATCCTCATGGGACACACCCGCCGCCGACACGGCCGGGACCGAACCCGCACAGGACCAACCGGCATCGTGGACAGAACCGGCACCGCCGATTGAGCCACCGCCGCATGCACCGGCGTCCGGCCGCGTGAGTGTGGCGAATCTGGTGCCGCCGGACGAGCAGGTTGAGGCTCGTGCTTTCGAGGGGCACACCTACCGGTCGGGGGATGTCCCGCCCCCCACGGCGAATGCTTCGGTGACCGACGCTCCCGACATCGCCGACTGGTCCGCGGCTCCCCCGCCGGAACCGGCCGATGCGGCGGCTCCGCCGCCGGGTGAGATGCGACCGTGGAACGCGTTCGGGCAGCGTCAGAAGGCGGCACAGGCTCCTCCGGAGGAGTCACCGTGGGAGAAGTTCGCGCAGCCGTGGCTGGAGTCCGAACGGGCTGCCGAAGGGCCCGGCGGGACCGCGGAGCCACCCGCATCTGAGGTCGTGCCCGAACCGCCACCGGCCTACGAGCCACCGGCTCCGGCGGAACCTCAGGCGAGCGGCCCGGCCAGGGGCGTTGCCAGGGTTCCGAATGTCTCGCAGTTGAGCGCGGCGGACCTCCCTGCGGAGTTGCCGCGTCCCCAACCGCGGGTGTACGGCACTCCACCTCAACAGCAACCTCAGGACTGGCCGCCTCCGGCGGGCGGGTTCTGATCGACCGTCACCGGGTCGGCCGTGTGTGGCCGACCCGGTTTCGTTTATCTGCAACCGGCGCCCCGACCATGGCCGATTGCCGGATGGCCTGGGCAGGAGTGTGTCCGTAGTGTCGTGGTTGAACGGTTCGGGCTCAGCGGGCCGTAGGAGGTATTCCAGCCATGACGCAGCATCACGGTCGACATCATCAGGATTCGTCGCAGCCGGTGGATTTGCGGCGTTACCGCAACAGGCCATCGGTGTCGCCGGTGTCGACGTCGTGGCGTCGTGCCACGGACATGACGACGTCGTTGACGGGTTGGATTCTGCGTCGGGGCGAACAGTCCGAGCCCAGCCGGACGTTTCGGGTGGTGTCGATCCTGATTTTCGTGTGCGCGTTGTTGGTGTTGATCGGTTTGATCGCCGGGACGCTGTTCGGTGACTGGTTGACGGCGGTGTTCCAGGAGTAAGCCCTTGGGTGAGGGTGCGCGAACGGCCGGCCGATGTGTATCGGCCGGCCGTCGGTATGTTCGGGGTTACGCGGCTTTGCGGAACACCTCGGTGAGTTTGATCTTGCTGCCGGTTCGCATCACGGAGCGCTTGTAGATGGTGGCGCCCAGAGTGAGCATTCCCACCACGGCGAGGGCCATGGTCCCGGCGGAGACCAGTTGCTGCCACACCGGCGCGTCTCCGGCGATGTCTCGCACCGGCATCATGAACACCGAGAACGGCGGAATGAAGGACAACACCTTGGTGACGGTCGCCGTCGGGTCCCACGCGTAAACGGTCGCGACGACGTAGGTGGCGATGAGGAGCATCGTCATCGGTCCGATCGCGGAGCTGACGTCCTCCTGCCGTGAGACGAGGGAGGCCAGTGATCCGGCGAAGGCTGCGTAAAAGGCGAACCCGAGGACCCACCATCCGAGGGCGGTGACGACGGTCGGGGCGATGCCCGGCGGCAGAAGGCCGAGGGTGCCACCGATGCTGCCGGCGGCGATCGCGGCCGCCAACGGCACCGCCAGGTTGAGGAACCCGAGGACACCGAGTCCGACGATCTTGCCGCCCAGCAGTTGCCAGGTTTTGAGTGAGGAGAGGAGGATCTCGACGATGCGGCTGCTCTTCTCCTCGACGACTCCCATGGCCACGTACATGACGGGCATCATGAGCATGAAGAACATGACCAGCACGAGGATGTATCCGATGGCGGACCGGGCGCCCATGTCGGAGCCTTCGAGTCGTTCCTGTTGGAACGGTTCGACGGTCAACGCGGCGGAAACCGCTTCGGGGTCGTAGCCGGCGTCGGCGAGTTGGCGTTGTGCCATGACCTGTTGGTGTGCGGCGTCCAGAACGAGGCCGAGGTCGGACGAGACGCCGCTTTCGGACAGCAGCGTCTCGTTGTCTATGACGGCGGCGTCGACGTCGCCGGCGGTGACGACTGCTCGGGCCGCTTCGGCGTCGTCGACCTGTTCCACGACGACCGTGAAGCCCTCGAAGCCCTGTTCTGCACCGGTTATGGCGGCTTCCATTTCGGCGGAGTCGGTGCCGGTCAATGCGACGCGGTATTCGCTCTCGCTGTCGAGGAGACTCGGCAGCACGACGAGCGCGGCGATCAGGATGGTGCTGGCCGCCAACCCGATCAGATAACTTTTGGAGGTGCCGCGGGTGACGATTTCCCGCCGCGCGACCAACCATAGGCCTTTCATGCGGACGCCTCTCTGAAGATTTCGGCCAGGGACGGCTCATCGAATCCGAATTGGACGACACGGCCCGCGGCCGTCGCGGCCTGCAGTACCGTCCGGTCGTCGTCGGATTCGATCAACCATTCGTCGTCGGCGACGGTGGTCACCGGCGCCTGCAGGTTCGTTTCCCACCCGGGCGTGGCGTCGACGATGCGGACTCGGAGCCGACGGGCCGTGCCGGCACGGAGTTGTTTGACGCTTCCGGCGGCCACGATCTTTCCGTCGGAGATGATGCCGACCGTGTTGCACAGGCGTTCCACCAACTCAAGCTGGTGACTGGAGAAGATCACGGGCACACCTGCGGCGCTGCGGTCCTGCAGTACCGACGCCATGGTGTCGACGGCGATCGGGTCCAACCCGGAGAACGGTTCGTCGAGGACGAGCATGGTCGGGTCGTGGACGAGGGCGACCGCCAGCTGTACCCGCTGCTGGTTACCCAGCGACAGGTCCTGCACGAAGTCATTGTGCCGGTCGGCCAGACCGAGTCGGTCGAGCCATTCACCGGCGGCACGTTTGGCGTCGGTGGGTCGCATACCGTGGAGTTCTCCGAAGTAAGCGATCTGCGCAGCGATTTTCATCTTCGGATACAGCCCGCGCTCTTCGGGCATGTACCCGAACCCGGCGCGGCCCGAGGACGTCAGCTTGTCGCCTTTCCACAGCACGTCACCGGTATCGGTTTCGAGGACCCCCATGGCGATACGCATCGTCGTTGTCTTACCGGCACCGTTGGCGCCGACGAAGCCGAACATGTCTCCCGGCTCCACGGTCAACGACACACCGTCGAGCGCAACCTTGTCCCCGAATCGTTTATGCAGATCCTTCACTTCAAGCACGGCTGTCTCCCATTTCGATTCACAAAGCAAACGATAGGGCGCCACACCAGCGGGGACGGTCATTCATTTGGACGATTCAAGAGTGAAATCCATCAACCCCAAGTCGTAGGCCACAAGCCGACGACTCCTCTTCTCAGGTATCGGATACCCGCCCGTCACCCCTCGAACTTGTACCCCAAACCACGAACGGTGACAAGGAGACGAGGCCGCCCCGGCTCCGATTCGATCTTCGACCGCAGCCGCTTCACATGCACGTCAAGGGTTTTGGTGTCGCCCACATAATCGGAGCCCCATACCCGATCGATCAGCTGGCCACGAGTAAGCACTCGACCGGAATTTCGCAGGAACATCTCCAGAAGTTCGAACTCCTTCAACGGCAGCTGCACCTCTTTACCGTTGACGGACACGACGTGCCGGTCGATGTCCATGCGGACCGGCCCCGACTCAAGAACCGTGACCATCGGGTCGGTCGGTTCGGCGTTGCGGCGCAGCACGGCGCGGATACGCGCGACCAGCTCACGCGGCGAATAGGGTTTCGTCACGTAATCGTCGGCACCGATCTCGAGCCCGACAACCTTGTCGACCTCACTGTCGCGCGCTGTCACCATGATGATCGGAACGTTCGACGTCGACCGCAGTTCACGGCACACCTCGGTGCCGGACTTCTCCGGCAGCATCAGGTCCAGCAGGACGATGTCGGCTCCGGCCCGTGAGTACTCCGTGATCGCCTCGCCGCCGGTCGCTGCGACGGCCACCTCGAATCCCTCCTTGCGGAGCATGTAGGACAGAGCGTCCGAGAAGGACTCTTCATCTTCGACTACGAGAACACGGGTCACGGCCGACCTTCCTCAGAACTGTTAACCTGCGATTCGATTTCATCCCGGACGGGTGCTGTTTCGTGGACCGGTAGGGCTACGGACGGCAACAGCAAGGTGAACACCGACCCGTTTCCGGGCATACTGGACACTTCGACACGTCCCGCGTGGTTACCGGCGACGTGCTTGACGATCGCCAACCCCAGACCCGTACCACCGGTGGCGCGGGACCGGGCGGGGTCGGCTCGATAAAACCGTTCGAAGATACGGTCCAGGTCACCCGGGTCGATGCCGATCCCCTCGTCGGCGACGGCGATCTGTACCCAGCCGCGCGCTTCGGTGACGTCGATCGTGACCGTCGTGTCGTCGGGCGAGTATGCGATCGCGTTACCGACGAGGTTGGCGACGGCGGTCGCGAGTTGGCTTTCACTTCCCGAGACCGTCGCACCGGCCGCCCCGGCGTAGTCGATGTCGATCTTTTTGGCGGTGGCGGCCGTCCGGCTGCGGTCCAGCGCCTCGGTGACGATCCATTCGACCGGGACGGGTTCAAACGTCGGCATCGGTTCTGCACCTTGAAGCCGCGACAGTTCCAGGAGCTCCGAGACCAGCCGGGCCATGCGGGTCGACTCGTGCTGAATGCGTGTGACGAAACGTTCCGCGGCCTCGGGGTCGTCCACGGCGTCCGACAGCGCCTCCGCCAACAGTTGCAGGGCGCCAACGGGGGTTTTCAGTTCGTGGCTCACGTTTGCGACGAAGTCTCGACGTACCCGTTCAACGCGGTGCAGTTCAGAGATATCGGTCATCTCGATGAGGATGCGGCCCCCTGAAAGCGGCGACGCGTGAATGCGCACCGCGGCGTTTGACGGCTCGGGAAGTTCCAGTTCACCGGTGCGGTCATGACCGGTGGTGCGCACCTGCGCGACGACCGTCCGCAGTTCCGTCGGCTCCAATACTCCGTCCCGGATGACGCCCAAGTCGACGGCAACCGGGTTGGCGTGCGCGACCCGGTCCCTTTCGTCGATCAACACGACCGCGGTTTGGAGTGCGGCGAGCACCTGCGAGAACGCCGCCCCTTCGGGCGGTTGTGGTGACACGGGCTTCTCCCGGCGTCGGACGGCGGTGTAACCGATCGCACCGGCGACGACGCCCAGCCCGAAACTGGCCGCCGAGGTCGATGCGGAACGGCGGCTTACCGGTGTGGATTCGGGGGTCACGAGTCGATCGTAACGAGGTTTTTACCCGTTTCGAGACGGAAAGGTGAACGAGAGGTAAACGATCCGAGAGATGTGTTCTCGCTCTCACCGATAGGGCCCCGTGACGCGGTTGGTTGCGGCGCGGCGCACGTGACGGCGGAGGTGACGATCAGCAGTGTCGGCCGGCGAACACGATTCACTTCCGCGAAAGCGTCCTCTCGGTCTGGGCCGCACAATGCGACGCGAGCACCGGTCGACGTACGGGGCCACGGAAAACCCCAGGTCGCACGGGGAGTGCTTCTTCGCGCTTTCGAAAAATGGGCCCCCGGCCCGCGGGTTTCCCGCGAGGGCCGGGGGAACCGGTCGATCAGCCGCTCGTGGTGCGAGGCGGCACGGGCACCATTGGTCCGCGACACGGGACCGAGCCCCACCGGATCTACATCGAACACACGGTTACACACCCGCGTCGATTCGGTAACCGGCGATCGCGATGTCCACTGCCTCACGGAGAACAACGGTTGCCGGGTACTTCTATTATCAAACCGATCCCCCTGGGTTATCTGAATGTCATTAAACGATCACGAAACGCCCCTGACCGAAAGGCCCAACATATGACCCTGGCTGCGAATCTCCAACTAATACATGAAGCCGGTGCCACCCATCTGCCCACCGCAGCCGGGATCTACGACGCCGCAAGCGCCGACGTCACCAATGTCGCGCCGCCCGTAGGAACGGGCGGCTGGTCGGCGCTCAACGCCGAAGTCGCGGCGATACTCACCGAAGCCGGCGGCAACCTGCAGGCGGCCGGCGACGTGCTTCGGCTGCTGGCATGGGAACTGGCCGAACGAGACGGACTTACCTCCGACCTGTTGCAGCGCACCGGCTTGGACTCCGTGCCCGAACTGACCCCCGACGGCTGGTCGGACGAGGATTAACCATGACACTTGAAGAAATCGAATCAGTACTGTCCCGCACCTCCGGCAACGGATACATCGACCGGATCAACGGCAAGATCGACGAGCTGATGCAGAAGCTCATCGAAGGTGACATGGCTCTGAGCGAAGAAGGGCACAACACCGGCTACCCCGGCGATACACCGTACCTGTCGACGGATCACCTGGCCGGGACGTTGACAGACCTGGTCGGTGTCGACCCGGCGTCGTTCGACCCCGCCATCGTCGCCTATTCACGTGCCGCGTTGCTGATCGGTGCCGACCAGCTGCACGACAAGGCGATCGAATTGGTGAATCCCGAAACGACGGCCGCCGGTACGGTCTCGGAGTACGTCGGGAACGCCGAGAAAACCATCGCCGGTGACGGCACCCCCGGCGACCCCGGTTGGAGCGGTGACTCCGCAGTCAGTTTCGAAGAGAACTTCGCCAAGTACTACGTCGGGCCGGGTCAGGCCGCGGTCAATCAACGGTGGATGCTCAACAGCCTTCAAGCCATGATGGAGGCACATCAGGCGGTCTACGCCAGGACCCGCGACGATGTCGAGAAGTTGCTCGACAAAGCGCTCGAAGCTGCTGGGACCGCCGGTGACCTGACGCCCGGCGGATCCGTCACGACCCTGTTGACGGTGGCTGCTGCCGTGGTCGCCGTTCCGGTTGCCGCTGCGACCGCCACTGCGGCCCTACCCGTTGTGGCGGCGGCACTGTCGAGTTCGGCGACGATCTTGGGGGCGTTGGCGCCCGACGAAGCGGACGAGAAGAAACTGGCGGGCGACAGCACGTATTACCTGTTCTTCGACATCCAGAACGCCGCCGACGACATCAAAACGAAGCGGGACAACCGGGAAGAGCACGTTCAGACGACCCTTCAGGGGTTCCTCGGCGGGCTTTCCGGGGACACCCGCCGAAAAATCGTCGGCCCGGCCGTCCTCGACGCCAACGGCAACAATCCCGTCGATGGTGGCGATCTGGACGACGACTACCGCGACGACTATGTTCCGCCGGCCTGATGATCAACGCTTAGGGCAGGGAGGAGAACCGACGGTGAATCGAAACGTGCTGGTGGGTATTGGCGTGGCCGCGCTCGTGGTCGGCGGCGCGGCAGTCGCGCTGTGGCCCGATGAGCCGGATCCGCCATCCCCTGCGGTAAGCGGTCCCGTCGACGCCGACCACAGCCTCGACGTCGTCGAGCACGGCTGGACGATTCTGGAGGAGGCGGGGTCGGCTCTGTCGCTGGCGGTTGTGGTGGCCAACCCGTCCGACCTGATCGCTCGCACGACCATTGTCGAAATGACCCCCGTCGACGTCGACGGGGACCCGGTGACGGAACCGGTGGACATCGTCGTCGACACCGTGCCGGCCCAGGCTCGCATGGCGGGTGCCGTCGTCATACCGTCCGGTCACGTCGGCGACGTCGTCGACGTGACCGTGAAGGTCGGTGCCACCGCACAATGGTGGTCTGACGCCGGAGACCTGGCGCCCAAAGAGGAGCTGGCGCTTTCGGGGCCCGTCGACTTTCGCGACACCTACGACGGTCTCAGCAACCTCGAGTTCACGTTGACTCGTGAACAGGACCGCACATGGGTCGATTATGACGCCGTCGCCGTGTTCCGCGACGGCGACGGGCAGGTGGTGGGCGGTTGCAAACATCCGTTCAACATCGTCGGGAACCGGGCCCTGACTCGCATCCTGGACTGCCCGGTACCCGAAGTCGCCGACCGTGACCAGACCGAGGTGTTCGCCGACGTCGTGGCCGATTCGCAGGGAGAATAATGTCGAAGTACCTGGAAATGATGAACCGGCTCGACATGACGGTTCAGTCCCCGGATAAGAACATCAAAGCCCGGTTGACGAATCGCACACAGATCACGTTGATGTTCAAACCGGACACCTATCCGCTGTACGCGGAGTGGACGTTGTCGCGGCAGCTCGCGGGCCTCGCTCAACTGCTGTGGGTGGGCCGTCGACGGGCGTCTCTCATGGCTCGTCGGGAAGCGATGGGCGATGACGCGGCCATGGCGTTCGAGGATCCCCGCAACCCCGATGAGGCCAGGTACTTCGAAAAACGTACCGAGATCGAGGTCTCGGCGATATCGCAGTCCGGCAGGATCTCGGCGAGCATGACGGGGTGGACGCGATGGCGTTTCGAGGTACAACCACGTACTGTTCGAGAACTCACCGAGGGTCGGTTCTGCGCGGACGCCGTTTCGGTGTTTCCGCCGATGCTGCACGAGTACCAACAGAAAAACGCCTTGCTACTGGACAAGCTGCATCGAGAGACCCGGCCGGAGTACTTCGACCACCCGAGCAGAAGAAAGCCGGAACCACCACGCCGTTGACCGACGACGGCAGGCCGGTTGTCACGAGACGTCCGGCCCGGATACCGACTCCGGTGGCGACGACACCGGGTGCGTGCACTCGCGGGCGGCGTCGGTCCGTAAGACGGTAGGGCGGTCGTGAGACGGATGCGGTTTACCGACCGGTAAAGATCTTCAAGTCGCGAAGAGCGCTCCCGACGCGTGCATGGATGTTCCGGGCCGTGGTCTCGATGAGATGCAGGCCTATTTGCGGGGCCGTTCTCTTAGTTGATTCGAACAGAACGGCCCTTGACGATGTGTGGTAACGATCGGGCTGTGCACGGATCGAACCTCCATCGATTGCGGGATGCCCGCGACACGGCCCCCGCAGACACAACAGACCGTTGCTTCAGGACGGCGGCGATACCGCTTCACATCTTCCGACACGACGGCCTCGAACTCCGGGCGATTCGTTGAGCCGGCCGGTCCGTACCGGCGATGTGCGCCGGTGGTGTGATTCGAACCTTCCGGTGCAATGGCCACACTACCGGAACAAAGTTACAACAAATTGGACTTCAACGAACTGCCACCACACGAACGATTGGCCCTACTGCAGGGGATGCGCCAGAGCTTCCTCGTCGAACAATACTTTGAACGCCAACGAAACATCCTGGAGCAGGACCAGATCGCAGACGGTTTTCACCGCTATTACCGGGGCCTCCGGCAACGAGAGCTTGACGCCGGAGAGATCATCTGGGAGTTGAACGGGTACATCTACGGTACGGTCCGGCCCCGACAGGCAACACAATATGCGGCCGACATCATCCTGGCTCACTTCTTCGAGCGTTGCCATATATTTGAGAATCCGCCACCGGATTGGATTCAGCCTACGGACGGGTGGCGCTTGAAATGCTGTTGCCAACTCGAGGTGTTTCGCCTCAGCGAGCTCTCTTGAGTGTTGCCGCGCAGATCCTGATACAGCTTGGACAGCCCGCCACCGTAAGCCAAACCTGGGGCCGACTGCAAGAGTGGCGTGCGGCAAACAACCATCATCAACCGATCACTTTCGGTTGGTTCGTACTCGCGCTGGATGTGCTCTACATGCTCGGCGTGGTTTGGCTGGACGGCGAAGTACTCAACCGAAAGTCGGTTTCCTGATGTTGCGATCGTTGTCAGCTGACGATCCCCGATTCAAAACCGTGCACTTCCGCGACGGTTTGAACCTGCTGATCGCCGAGACCACACCCCTGTCACGTCGTACTGAAAGCCGCAACGGTGCAGGCAAATCCAGTGTCATCGAGTTGCTGCATTTCCTGCTCGGCTCAGACGCGACCAAGCACATCTGCACGAACAAACACTTGAAGGACACAACGTTTCGCCTGGAGATGGACTGGCCCGGTCAAACCGAACCGCTGCGCATCAGCCGTACCGGCAACAGTCCCCGCCGTATTCTGCTGAATCCCGACATTGCACGTTCTTATGTGGAACTCCAAGGCACGAACCTTGTCGGATGGCGTGAACTTATCGATCAGGACCTATTCGGCCTCCCAACGGAGCATCGGGGCGTATCCGGGAGGGCGTTGCTGTCCTACTTGATTCGACGCGAATCCATCGACGGTTTCATCGACCCGACAAGGTGGACCAGTCGCGCCGTATCCTCAGTGGATATCAGTACAAACCTCGCCTACCTCCTCGGCCAGGACTGGCAGCCGGCTGACCGGCACCGAGACATCAACAAGCGGGACAGCATGCGCAGAGAACTCCGCAAAGTGGCCAAAGATCCGGCCTGGGAAGCTTGGTCGGTAATGCAGCTGAACTTCGCGGAAGAACGCTTGTTGTCAAAGCCGATCTCGAACGACTGTCTAGGCAGGTACGGGAATTCCATGTTGTTCCCGAGTATGAAACGCTGAAACAGCGAGCCGACGAGCTAACCAAATCCATACAAGCCATGTCCAATGCCGACATCGCGGATCAACGAAACCTGGAAGACGTCGAAACCGCCCTTACTTCAGAAACCGATGTCGACATCGGCTACCTCCGACCGGTCTTCGAAGAGGTTGAAATCATGTTGCCAGACCATGTGCAACATCGGTTCTCGGAAGTTCAGTCTTTTCACGAAGCTGTCATCCGCAACCGGCGGCACTACCGGGAGGACGAGCTTCGGGAGACACGCGAAAGGCTCCAGGAGCGAAAGGAGAAACGCCGGGTCTTGGGCACCGAGCAACAAGAAATCCTTAAGCAGCTCTCCGAAGGCGGGGCCTTGGAGTCGCTGGAGATCCTCCACCGAGCAGTTGCAGCAAAAGAAGCGGAACTGGCTGCTCTGAGTCAACGGATAGAGGCACTCGAAGACCTGGAAGCGACGACCCAGGACATCAAACAGGCACGGGCGGACCTCGTGCAAAAGATGAGCCGGGATCTCGTGGAACGACGACAACAGGAAGCAGAAGTCTCCACACTGTTTCTGGAATATGTTCGACGCCTCTACGGTTCGGAGCGCTCCGCGTACCTGACGTTTGTCGCCACGGAGACCGGCCTTCGCATCACCCCCGTCATCGACCATGACGCGAGCAGCGGCATCGGAAGGATGAAGATCTTCTGTTTCGATCTCGCCATGGCAGTCGTCGCGCATCGGTACGGTCGCGCTCCCGACTTTCTGGTCCATGACGGCTATCTTTACGACGGTGTCGACGCACGTCAGGTAGCGCACGCGCTCGACCTGGGTGCCGAAGTCGCACGGGACGAGAACATGCAATACATCGTCACGATGACTCCGACGATGTGGCCAAGGCCGCTTCATATGGATTCGACGCCGACCGCTACACCATTGAACCTCGGTTGACGGACCGTGGCGAATCGGGTGGGCTGTTCGGCTTCCGGTTCGGCTGAGCCCCAACGCGGGTTGGTCGCCCTACTGGGTGGTGGGGTGTTCGCCGTCGCTCGTCGACCGGGCCTCGACCGCAGAAGAGTCCGTCTCGCCCGGTTCGGCGATGCGGTATTCCTGGCGGTCGTCTCGGTCCCGAACGACGACGCCCACCTCGAAGAGCTTGTCGGTCATCGCGGAAACGGTGCCGGCTTGACCGTCGGTCATGGCGCGGCCGCGGTCACGCAATAGATTGTTGGTCCGTTCATCGAGACCGGGCCGTCCGTCCACCCAACGCTTGAACTGGTCGTCGTAGAGGTGGTTGGGTTCCCAGCGGTGGCCGAAGGTGGTGAAAGCCTTCTCCAGCTCAGCGGTGTTGAGGTCTTCGGCCTTGTGGCGGGCCAGTTCGCGGGTGCGGTCGTCCACGAGAATCAACTCCTTGCCGTCGAGCATCGCTGCGGCGACCGCCTCGGCCGGTACGAATCCGGCGTGGCTTTGGTGCGTGAAGTAGACACCCATATCGTCCACAATGACTACCAGCGCCTCTTCGCGTGCTTGACGTGCCAGCCAAACGCCGGCGGCGACCCCGACGGCCGTCAAGATCAGCACCGCCCACAGTGTCGGTAGGACCGCGACGACGCGGAGCGGCGCGGGGGCACCGTCGAAGAGATTCATCATCCACGTGAACACCGGACGCACGGCAAAACCCAGACCGAATCCGACCGCTCCCAACCCGAGGGGAAACAGCCAGCCCCAGATGGGCGGCATCTGCACGACGACGGGTTGCTTAGACATCGGTCTCCTCGATTGCGGGTGGGGCGAGAAATCGGCTGACGGTACGGCGCAGCATCGGTCGGGGATCGCGGGACGGATCGGCGGACAGGAAGGAGCCGTCGATCATCGTTTGGATCCAACGAGCCGCCTCGGCGGGATCCAATGCGGGGTCCACGTCTCCGGTGTCGGTGGCGCGTCGGATGAGTTCCGCCAGGCCGTCCACGATGAGAGCATCGTTGTCGGTAACGACCGAGACCAGTTCCTCGTCACGGCCTATCTGCCGCAATAGTTCGACCATCAGGCCGAAGGCGATGGGGTCCATGGCTTCGGCGGCGATCGTGTCGACGATCGCCAGCAGGGCCGCGAACGGGTCGGGTTCGGCGAGAGCCCGTTCGATCAGGGCGCGCGACCGTGGCAGGTCTCGTTCGAAAACGGCGCGGAAGACGGCCCGTTTGTCCTCGAAGTAGTAGAAGACGCTGCCCGAGCTCACACCGGCGGCTTTGGCGATCTGTGCGGCCGTGGTCGCTTCGAATCCGTGCTGCGCAAACAATGGCGCGGCGGCCACCGCGATCGCCTCGCGCCTGGCCGCAGTGCGTTGCGGGTCGGGGGGTCGTGCCACGGTTCGAGAATACCAGATTAACTGATCGGTCGGTTAATGAACTCCCGTAGGCCGCGCCACCGCTGTAGATCGATTGTGGGCAGCTCGGCGACGCTCGACAAACGTCGGGGGTGTAGGGCCGTCGACGTCAACCGGAAGGAACCACAAATGACTCGACTCGGCGACCTGCTTTTGACAAAGCTTCTCGGAGAAGCATCGGCCTCGGCGGCATGCCCTCCCAGCACGTACTGGGAGTACCGCTGCACTTCGGGCCGGCGACGTCAGCGACGCCGCTGCTCCACCCTCCCCACGTGCACGATCACCTGCACCAACTGGGCGACCTTCGACAACTGCTAACCGCCCCTCGCGGTGTTCGATCGACGCCCGTGTCGAAACGTCACGCCGGGCGACATCGTCGGCACACGGATCAAGGGACCGTCAACCCGGCACCGCCGAGACCGTGTCGGTCTCGGCGGTGCCGGGCACAGACATGTTTACTTGCGGCCCTGCGCGGCCACCGCAGCGGCGGCCTCGGCCGCCGCCTGCGGATCCAGATAGGTGCCGCCGACGGTAATCGGGCGCATGTTCTCGTCCAGGTCGTAACGCAACGGCATCCCGGTCGGAATGTTCAGCTTCGAGATCGCCTCGTCGGAGATCGAGTCGAGGTGCTTGACCAGCGCCCGCAGCGAGTTACCGTGAGCGGCGACCAGAACGATCTTCCCCGCCTGCAAATCCGGCACGATCTGGTCGTACCAGTACGGGAGCATGCGCTCCTTCACGTCCTTCAGGCACTCCGTCATGGGAGCCAACTCCCGAGGCAACGACGCATATTGCGCGTCCCGGGCCTGCGAGAATTCGCTGTCCGGGTCGATGGGCGGCGGCGGCGTGTCATAGGAACGGCGCCAGGTCATGAACTGCTCCTCGCCGTACTCCTCGAGAGTCTCGGCCTTGTTTTTGCCCTGAAGCGCACCGTAATGGCGTTCGTTCAGACGCCAGGACCGTTTCACGTCGATCCAGGACCGCCCGCAGGCCGCCAGCGAAATCTCTGCCGTGCGGATGGCGCGCCGCTGCAAAGACGTGTGAACGACGTCCGGAAGCAGATCGTGCTCCGCCAGAAGGTTCCCGCCGTGGTGGGCCTCCGATTCCCCCTTGCCCGTCAGATTGACGTCCACCCAACCGGTGAACAGGTTCTTGGCGTTCCATTCGCTTTCGCCGTGTCGCAGCAGCACCAGTGTCGCAGTCATACCTTTGATCCTGCCTGATCCGCATGCCGGGACACCACGCCGGGCGCAATTAGGGCAGCCGTCACGCCGACACGGACCTCTCACGCGAACCGGTGGGGCCGGGGACCCGCTCTCCGACCCCACCGACGGCGATCAGCAGTTGTTACTGCAGACGTAACGCGTGTAACGCGTGCAGTTGGGCAATTGACACCGGTACACCTCGCGGCCGCTGTTGGAACAGCCGCCCGATTCGCACTGGAGGTAGACGCACCAGCCGTCACAAATATCGGCGCGAGCCGACGTCTGCGCAATGAGCCGATCCAATACACGGTCGGCATATCGTCGGATCATGGAACTTTCCATTCGTTGAGGGGACGCTAAGGCGTAACGTACCGAACACACCTACACGCCGAGCACAATCGAAACCGTCCCGCCGCCGAGGCGAAGATCACGGGCGTTTCAGGCGATGAATCGAGCGAACCGCCGTAAAGTCACCGAAGATCCCCCGAGGACAGCCGCCGTCGGTCGGTGTTCGCCGTAGGCGACGGTCCACACCGGTGTGCACGACGGAACCTCCACAAACAGTGACGCACGTCCGGACGGCGGGTCAACGACAGCTTCCAAGGAGCCCTTCGTGTCCCCCCGCCTGCCACGGTCGTTCTGGTTCATCTGGTCGTCGCTGCTGGTCAACAAGGCCGCCGGATTCGTCGTCATCGTCCTGACGTTGTACCTGACGTCGCAGCGGGGCCTGGACGTGTCCGAAGCGGGTATCGTCGTCGGCCTGTTCGGAGCCGGGGGCGCGGTGGGAGTGCTGCTCGGAGGTGTCGTCGCCGACCGCTACGGCCGAAAAATCACGATGGTGACCGCGTCGTTCGTAGCTTGTGGCGCGCTTCTCGGACTGTCGGTCCTGACGTGGCTGCCCGGCATCTGCGTGCTGGTCGCGCTGTTCGGTTTCGCGAATGCGGCACATGGCCCCGCCGCCATCGCGGCAATAGCCGACGTGGTCGCGCCGAGCGACCGAGATCGCGCATTCAATCTCATGTTCTGGGCCGTCAACGTCGGAATGGGACTGGCGACCTTGTTGGCCGGTTTCCTGGCGCAGTACTCGTATCAACTGTTGTTCCAACTGGACGCCTTGGGGGCGTTGGCCACGGGTCTCATCGTGCTGTCGGCGGTGCCGGAGACCTCACAGCGTCGGCGTCGCAACGTGACGTCGGTGCGGGCGGGCCGGTTCGTCGACGTACTGCGTGACCGTGTCTACCTCGTGTTCGTCGGATTGGTGTTCCTACAGGCGACCGTGTACGCGCAGACGTCTACGACGCTGCCGCTGAGCATGACCGCCGACGGCCTGTCCGAAACCGATTACGGCATGACATTGGCCGTCGGGTCCGCCATGATCATCTGTGGGCAGCTGTTCATACCCCGTCTGATCCGCCGGTTTTCGAAAGCAAGCGTTCTGGCTGTCGCGTTGACGTTGATGGCGGTCGGGTTCGGGCTCGTCGGGGTATCCGATCCGTTCCTGATGTACCTGGCGTGTGCCATGGTCTGGACGATCGGTTCGATGCTCGCCGCCCCACCCAACGCGACCGTGATCGCCGATCTCTCGCCGGCTCACATGCGGGGCCGGTATCAGGGAGTGTTCAACCTGACGTTCTCGGCTGCCGCGTTCGTCGCGCCGCTCGTCGGCGGTTTCACGTTGCAGTATCTGGGCGACTGGCACTGGCTGGTGGTTGCAGTCGTGGCGGTCGGCGCGGCTGTGGGGCACCTGGTCGCGGGACCCGCACGAGAGCGGTCGACCCAACGACGCACGGCGCAGACCGACATCCACGTGCAGGCGTCGGAAGTGGTCTGATTCTGCGTCGAAAATCTTGATGGCCACCGCACATGAAGTTCCGTTCGGTTTTCGACGAGCGGCGTACCAGGCCCGTCGAGGATGTTCGACACGGCAACCGTCGATGAAGATCACGGTGAGTCGGTGCCGTCGACTTCGCTTTGAAGCGTATTGGTTACGGTGCTCTAGACTGTGGGGCACGGGACATTCGAATTCACGGATCGATTGCCTCCCCATGCCCTGTTCGACAAAAGGAATCCACTGTGGTTTACGAGCCGCACCATGCGCCGCAACAGCCGCCCCACCAGCACGGGGCGCAGTATCCGCCCCCACCACAGCAACCGATGCCGCCACCCCAGGGCGGCTCACCACACGGAGAAA
>DXGR01000003.1 GCA_019113825.1 Candidatus Stackebrandtia excrementipullorum
CGAAGCCCGCGCCGCGATTTTGAACATCGTCCAGGCGCGGGTTTTTGACATGCCTCCCCAGATGGCGATGCGTTGGCTTCTCGACGCGCGGGTTCTGGAGGAGCTCACCCGGGACGAATGGCAGTTCATCGCCACCGGCAACGGTGACCCACAGCGATACTCCGAACAGTTGGAAGCCCTTTACGCACTGGCCTGGATGTTGGGTCTCGTGCCCCACTTGGATCCGAGCCAGTACTGCTCCGACGGGTTGCCCTCCCTGATGCCGGACCTGAGGACCAGCGAATCGATCACTACGTGGCGGATGCGGGCCCGCCCGTCGGCGCGCGACGCCGTCGAGGTCGCCGAAATGCTGGACCTCTACTGCTGCCTGGACTGGGTGTTCTCCGATGCGCAACGGCACGGCGGCCCGACGAACCTTCCACTGGACCCGTCCCTTGTGTGGCACCGTCGATGGGCTCTGGAATGGGGCGTACGTTCGGGGCCCGGTCGTCAACTCGGTGGCGGACCGCCGTGGGACCGAGTCCAGTGGTGACGTCGGGCGGGGACACAACGTCGTGATCCGGTGACGGACTTTCCGCGTATTCTGCATGGATGACACTGTCCGTAGAAGAGATCCGTCAAGCCCCCAAAGCACTGTTGCACGATCATTTGGACGGTGGACTGCGTCCCCAAACGATCGTCGAACTGGCCGACGAGATCGGGCACGAGCTTCCCACCAACGACCCGGTCGACCTGGGCCATTGGTTTCAGGCCGCCGCCGACTCGGGTTCGCTGGAACGGTATCTGGAGACGTTTGCTCACACCGTGGCGGTCATGCAAACGAAGGAGTCGTTGCGGCGCGTGGCCAGGGAGTGCGCGCAGGACCTGGCCGACGACGGGGTCGTGTACGCAGAAGTCCGGTTCGCGCCCGAACTCCACACCGAACAGGGCCTGAGCCTCGACGAGGTGGTGCAGGCCGTTCTCGACGGCTTCGAAGAGGGCGCGCACAACAGTGCCGCCGCCGGCCGTCGCATTCGTATCGGTGCGTTGGTCACGGCGATGCGCCATGCCGCACGGTCGATGGAGATCGCCGAGCTGTCGGTGCGGTTCCGTGACAAGGGCGTCGTCGGATTCGACATCGCCGGTGCCGAAGCGGGATTCCCACCGACCCGTCACCTGGACGCCTTCGAATATCTGCAACGAGAAAACTCCCGGTTCACGATCCACGCCGGTGAGGCGTTCGGGCTCCCGTCGATCTGGCAGGCCATTCAATGGTGCGGCGCCCACCGTCTGGGCCACGGGGTCCGCATCGTCGACGACATCACCCTCGACGACGACGGTGTGCCACAGCTGGGACGCCTGGCCGCATACGTGCGGGACACGCGGCTTCCGCTGGAACTGTGCCCGTCCTCGAACCTCCAGACCGGCGCCGCGGACTCCATCGAACAGCACCCCATCGGGATGCTGGCGAAACTTCGATTCCGTGTCACGGTCAACACCGACAACCGGCTGATGAGCGCGACGAGCGTCTCGCGGGAGATGGCGTTGTTGTCGAGCGCATTCGGTTTCGGTTGGGCCGACCTACGGTGGCTGACGATCAATGCGATGAAGAGCTCGTTCATCCGGTTCGACGAACGACTGGCCATCATCGACGACGTCATCAAACCTGCGTACGCGAAGCTCATCGATCCGGCGTAAACAAGGCGGCGGGCGGGCCGATCGGTAGGTGTGGGAACCGATCGACCCGCCCGTTCCTTTGGGGGCAATAAAGCCTGTCCGACGGTGAACCGGATGGGTAACGGCCGTCGTTCGGGCGGTTGTTTCTCATCCCCAGCCGGAGGTGTCCCCGTCCCTGCGGTCGTCTACTTGGGCTCGAGGTCGCGGTAGGATGGCCGGCTCCCGGTAACCGGTGGCTTCTCGCGCCGCGCGGCGCTGACCTATACCGGCCGAAACGGGATCCCGGTAGCCGTCGCCGTCGTTGTCCCAGAAAGAGGAACCGGTCGACGGCCGCGCCTCCTGTGTCTCGGGCTCGGGGCGTCGCGACGAACGACGGGCGCCGCCTTTCTTCTTTCCGTCGTCGGCACCCATCTCGGTGCGATGGGCGTCCAAAACCTCGTCCTGGCCTCCGAGCACACCGGCGATCAGAACGATGAGGACGACGGTTGCCAGCAGCAGGATCGGAATGAGAAGCAGCAGCGGGTCGACGCCGGCCACCGGGTCGAGCCCTCGGTTCGAGATGGTCACCGAGATCGCGCCCATGCCCGAGTAGTGCATGCCGCACACCGCTACCGCCATCGTCAACGATGCGATCAACAGCGACCCGCGCGTCGTCACCCAGGCCGTGAAGAAGAGCGCGGTCGTGGCCGCGACGATCGCGATGATCACGGATGCGATGACCCACCCCGTGTCGTAGTGGAGGGTTCCCGACAGGTTGACCGCGGCCATACCGGTGTAGTGCATCGCGACGACACCGGTACCCGTCAGGGGTCCACCGAGCAGAATTTTGGAAACCGAGGCGTCGCCGACTCCCACCACGAACAGTCCGAAGGCGACCGACAGGATGGAGATCAACAGGCTGACGGCGGTGATGGCCACGTCATAGCGGACGATGCTGTCGTGCACGCTGAAGCCGATCATGGCGATGAAGTGCATCATCCAGATGCCGATACCGCCGATCGCCAGTGACGCCAGAATAAGCCACTTGTTCCGCTCCTTGCCCGGGGGAAGGTCCCTGGCCCGCATCATGCAGTGGAGTCCGAGGAACGAGCCGGCAAGCCCGAATCCCAAAGCCATGAGCGGGTTGACCCAGCCGTAGGCGAAGTGTGCGTGTGTCACGTGCAGGCCCTCAATGAGATTGAAGTGGAAAGCCGCCGAGGCGACCGGTGCTGGCATCGACAACCCTGCCGTTACCGGGAGTGGTTGCGTCGCACACCGCGTGCGTTATCGGCGGACCTGAAATGGCCGAAAAATAATTGCATACGCCGAAAGTCGGTTGAGCATCCCCCGAAAGGTAGCGGCATTGGATAATACGCCCAGGTGGTCACATCGGGTATTTTTCGGCGACGAATGTGGCCGTCGGATACCGACCGGTCACGGTATCGTCGGCGACCGGTGCCGGTTTCTTTTAATCCGAAGGCGAGGCCTACACTTTGGTGTGGCGACGCGTCGAGCGGCGCCGGGTGTCGGCATACCTTGACCACCCCTATTCGGCCATCGACCTGGGCATGTAGAGGCGACGTGGCGTGTACTCCCCGTTCGGAGGAGTTCGCATAAGCCGTCCAGATGAGATGTCAGCTCGTCACTGACGGTTAGGTCGATATGTGAATGAATGAGCGGTTCCATATGTCCCATTTGTCCAGGGCGATAAACGTGAGATTTGCCCTGGGGTTCCCTTTCAAGGTGTCGCGTGGTGGAATCGCCTGGGCCCTTGCGAGATGCGAACGCCCGAGATATGCATGGCGTCGTAGTCGACGATCAGTCTTGAAGCCCCGGGAGGGTTCGAAACGGTGAGCAAGCGCAGCACGACGGAGTCGTCGGCCGCCCCGCCGCGACGCAGGTTTGGTTTGCCGCGGTTGGCCGACATGCGGATCCGTTCCAAACTGGGGCTGATTCTTCTCCTGCCGATCACGGTTCTCGCGGGAACCGCCGGGATCAGGCTTTACGAATCGAGCAGCCATGCGATCTCGTCGGGGGACGTGGCCGCGCTCGTCGAATTCAACGCACTCGCCAACGAACTGCTGTACGGCCTCCAAGAGGAGCGAGCCGAAGCGGCGGTACAGATCAACGGCGACACGGTCGGCCTGAAAGACGAGTACACCGAGCCCAGCAACTTCGGCGACGCGGTCGCCGCAACCAACTCGTTGATCACCGACTACCAGTCCGGTCGCGGACAACTGCCCTCCGAGAGCGAGACTCCCCGGCTGGCGCAGATGCTCGACAACATCGAGGACGGTCTCAGCCGGCTGAACCTGTTGCGAACCGCCGTCAACGACGGTGAGGCCGATGTCGCCGACCTCAACGAATACGGCGCACTGATCCACTGGCTGCACCAGATCAACGATCACACCGTCGACGTCAGCACCGACCTCAACCTCACCCGCGACCTGCGCGTGGCGGGATTGGCCACCGAGGCCAACGAGAACTCCGAGCGTATGCGGATCATCGTCTACTCCATGACGGACGGCGCCGAGATCGGTCAGGGCAACTACACCGAACTGCTGCTGCTTCTGGTCGGTCGTCAGCAGGCTCTGAAACAACTGACCGAGACCAGCACCGCCGAGCAGAACCAGGCGTTGAACGACGCCGAGACCGGCCTGGCCTCCAGTACGAGCCGTAACGCCAATACGTTCGAATCCAGTATTCAGAACGGCACGCCCGGCACCGAGCCGTCCATCAACCACCAGGATCTTCTGGAGGCGTACGACGACCGCACCGAGGTGACGCACGGATTCGTCACCTCGATCGAAGCAGACGCGGTGGCGTTGGCCAACGATGTGCGTAATCGGGTCGTGCAGCAGGTACTCATCGAGACCGCGCTGGTTCTGATCACCTTGATCGCCGCGGTCCTGTTGGCTCTGGTCATCGCGCGGTCGATGGCGTTGTCGCTGCGGAAACTGCGTGAAGGCGCGTTGGAGGTGGCCCACGTGGGCCTGCCGCAGGCCGTCGCGCGAATACGAGAGGCCGACCCGGCAAGCCAGCGGACGCCCGACCAGATCGTCGCCGAACTCGACGACCCCCTCAAAATGGACAACCGGGATGAAATCGGCACCGTCGCCGGTGCCTTCAACCTGGTGCACCGCGAGGCGGTCCGCACCGCCGCCGAACAGGCCGCACTGCAGGCGTCGGTGTCGCAGATGTTTGTCAACCTCGCTCGTCGAAGCCAAAGTCTCGTCGATCGGCTCATCGGCCACCTGGACCGTCTCGAGCGCGGTGAGGAAGACCCGGACCGGTTGGCGGAACTGTTCCAGCTGGACCACTTGGCGACCCGAATGCGCCGCAACGACGAAAACCTCATGGTGTTGGCCGGTGCGGATTCCAGCCGTGTCGAACGCAACCCGGCCACCATCGGGGACGTCCTGCGCGCCGCCCAGTCGGAGGTCGAGCAGTACACCCGCATCGAGTTCGGCACCGTCCTCGCCGACTCCGAAGTCCAGCCCGCGGCAGTCAACGACATGGTCCACCTTGTCGCCGAGCTGTTGGACAACGCGGCGACGTTTTCTCCGCCGGACACCGCGGTCATCGCCGAAGCGCGTCAGATCGGCGGCGACATCCTTATCCGGGTGACGGACCAGGGTATCGGAATGTCGCCTGCTCAGCTGGCCGATCTCAACGCGCAGCTGGCCGAGGTTCCCGACGTCGGGATCGCGGCTTCACGGATGATGGGCCTGGTCGTGGTCGCCAGGCTGGCGCACCGGCACAACGTCCGCGTGACCCTTCAGGAGGGCTCGGGACGTGGAACGGTCGCCGAGGCCCTGATCCCGGCACACATCTTGACCGGTGGAAAGGGCTCCGGTAATCGGATGCTCGACGCCGCGCCGCCGCCACCGCCTCCGGCCGACGCCCCGCCGTACGGGACGTTGGGCGATGCACCTCGCAGCCTGTTCGAACCGTTGGACGTGCCGCAGGCTCCTTCCGTCGAACCGTTCGAGCCGTCCACCGGTGCCGAGCACCCGGACTCGGGGGCCGTGTCCTCCGGGGCGAGTGGAGTGTCGTTCTACCCGGGTGGCGAACAGGCCGACGGTGGCCTTCCCCGGCGCAAGATCATGGAGCTCACCGGTGAGATCGTCGCCGAGGGCGCGCCCGAAAAGGGTCCGGTCGCGTTGCCGATGATCCGTTTGGACGCCGCGCCGCTTCCCGGTCCGGCTCCGGAGGGACCCGACGGGCCGCCGGCCTGGCCGGCCGGTCCCGGTGACACACCGACGGCAGATCCCGTGGCGCAGACCAACGGTCGCCGCCCGGAGATGGACGAGACCATGGAGCTGCCGATCTTCCGTGAAGTCGAGTCGGCGTGGTTCAAGACGAGTACTCCGGCGCCACGACCGGCCGTGGCGGACAAGGAGTCCGTCGGCTACGGTGATGGAGAGACGACCATCGGCGAGGAACCGGAGGAGCCCCGCTCCGCCAACGGTTCGGACGGTGGTGCTCCAAATTCCATAGTGGGCCCTGACACGGCACCCGAGCCGGAGGACGCGTCGCAGGACAAACTGCCGACCCGGAATCCGACGCCTGCCCCGAGGTCTTCGTCGGAGTCCGGCGCCCTGCCTCGACGCAACATCGAGAAGGCGCCGGAGCCTCCCGAGGTGCCGGAGTTCAGCCCGATCGCAGATCGATCGGATGCACCCCCCGAGGGCGCCCGCTGGCAGACGGCCGCCGATCAGGGCTGGAAGGTGGCCTCGGAGAAGACCACCATGGAAGCCGAGGAGTCGACCCGTGCCGGGCTCCCGAAGCGGCGCCCGATGGAACGCCTGGTCCCCGGCTCGGTGAGCGAATCCGGGAAGCCCGCGATTCCGGCGCCCAAACGCAACCCGGAAAATGTGAGGGGACTGCTGTCGGCATATCACCGTGGCGTTCAACGTGGACGAGGTAACGATCGATGAAGAGCAACCTGAGGAACAGGTCTGACAAGGAGCGCAACTGATGACGATGCAGACAGGCGTGCAAGATCTCGGCTGGCTGCTTGCCGGTTTCGCCGAGCGGGTACCGGGTGTAGCGCACGCGGTGGCGGTGTCGGCGGATGGCCTGCTGATGGCCGCATCCCGCAATCTGCCGCGCGACCGTGCGGACCAGTTGGCCGCGGTGGCTTCGGGCATGGTGAGTTTGACGCAGGGCGCATCCCGCTGTTTTGAAGGCGGCGCGGTGTTGCAGACGGTTGTCGAGATGGACAACGGTTTTCTGTTCCTCATGTCCATCAGTGACGGCTCGTCTTTCGCGGTCCTCGCGGCGCGCACTTGCGACCCGGGCCAAGTCGGCTATGAAATGGCACTTCTTGTTGACCGCGTAGGTGCGGCGTTGACGCCGGAAGCCCGCGGTGGTGGCGCTGTGGGGGGTGCGTGAATCGTCGCGGCGCGGTAGAGTCCATGTCGGCTCGCGTGGCTGAATGACAACGAAAAATATTTAGGAACTTGGACATATGTGGCAATTAATGCCCGTGACTTGGTTGTCCACAGCGGATAACAGCGTTGGGAGAAGCGATGGTAATCGATCGTGATGAGTCGGTCGGCGTGGGCGCGCTTGTGCGTCCCTATGCAGTCACACGCGGTCGTACCCGGCCCCGGGTGGATATCGCCATGGAAGCGTTGGTAGAAACGACCGCGAGAGGTCGTTCCGGTGGATTTCTTGCCGGACAGGAACAACAGACGATCGCCGGAATGTGTGGTGTCGGTCTGCAGTCGATGGCGGAGATCGCCGCGCGCATGCAGATGCCACTGGGAGTCGCGCGGGTGTTGGTAGCCGACATGGCTGCCGACGGCCTGCTCGCAGTCCACGAACCGGCGGCCCTAACCGACGGTGACGATGTGGTCGGCACCGAACTGCTCGAAAGAGTGCTCAGTGGACTTCGGAGGCTTTGAACGTGGCTGACCGCCCAGCAAACGGACGGGTGACATCGGCGAAGATCGTGATCGCCGGTGGATTTGGCGTAGGAAAAACCACCCTGGTGGGTTCGGTATCGGAGATTACTCCGTTGACCACCGAAGCCATCATGACCGCTGCGTCTGAGGGGGTGGACAACAACGACCTGGTTACCCAGAAGACGACCACGACCGTCGCGATGGACTTCGGCCGCATCACCATCGACAACGATCTGATCCTCTACCTGTTTGGAACCCCGGGACAGACGCGTTTTTGGTTCATGTGGGATGAACTTGTGCGCGGCGCCATTGGAGCGGTCGTTCTCGTAGACACCCGTCGGCTTGCGGACTCCTTCGCCGCCATCGACTTCTTCGAGCACCGCCGTCTGCCCTACTTGGTGGCCGTCAACCAATTCGACGGTAAGCAGTTCCACGACATCGAAGATGTTCGTGAAGCGCTCGCCGTTGCCCCTCAGACCCCCATCGTGCCCTGTGATGCCCGCCATCGCGAGTCCACCAAGTCCGTCCTGATCAACCTTGTCGAATACGTGCTGTCCATGCACCGCTCACGGACAGCCGGAGCTTCCGCTTAAGAGGTCGATTTCGTCCTCGAAGGTCGGCCGAGCAGCGGCCGGGCGACGTCGGTGAAGTTCGCGCATACAACCGGTGTGCGCAATCCTTCCCGCCCGGGAACGCATCCGCCCCGACCACGGGAAACGGATCGGCTCCGAAGCACAGCACGATCCGCACATGTCCAGCTTCGTCGCGGCTCCTCTGCCACACCGGCAGGGGAGCCGCGACGTTTTCGACGGTGGTGTCCCGCCACCGTCAAACAACCTCAGATTCCTCGTCCACGACGGTGAAGCAGATCCAACACCGTTGGTACCTTCACCAGACCGAGCGCCGCAGCGGCACCGATCATCGCGCGCGGCTCCTTCCACTGGGTTCGCGTGGCACGACTCGCCCACTGCAAAGCCGCCCTCCTGTCCCCAACGGCCGCATGCCAACAGGACAGTTGACCGTAAACACGCGCCGCACCCGCCGGCGATCCGTGAAGCTCCGGATGCTGTTGCAACATCCAACGCAGCGACGAGATCTTGGTGTCGTACTCGGTCTGGAACAACGACCTACCCCAATGCACCTTGGCGTAGGGCGCGTCGACGTGGCTGATGGGCTGTCGCCGGGCGGCTCGAAGCAGCAGGTCCCAGTCTTCGTTCTGGCTACCGGGCGCGTCCTCGGCAACCAGACCGAGACTGCCCAGCATGGCCGAGCGACGCAGCAGGAACGTCGACGAGTGCAGCATCATCATTCGTGACCGCAGCAGGTCTACCTGCCGAACTATCGACGTGCCGGCCAGGCGAGGCACGGTACGGCCCTGATAACTCACGGCGATGGCACACGTCGACATCTCGGTGGACGGCTGCATGGACGCGACCTGCGCGGTCAGCTTGCCGGGCAGCCACACATCGTCGTCGTCGCAGAACGCCACCAGATCGGTGTCCAGGGAACATATTCCGGTGTTGCGTGCACCGGCGAGACCGGGAGTCCTGGAGTTTTTCAGGACGCGGATGGGAATGTCGCCGTCCGCTTCCAAGGACGGGTCGGGGGTGGCCCGGTCGTAGACCACCACGGCGCCAAGCCGTCCCGGGTAGTTCTGCGCCACAACGGAGCGCAGCGCTGCGCGCATGAGGTCGGGTCGGTTGTGCGTCGGTATGACGACGCCGATGGACGGCCAGTCGCTCATTGTGGGCTCTCGGCTTTCACGTGGTCGGGATCGGACTGTTGGTGCGGAACGACGTCGAGGGCGGCGGGACCGTCGGAAGGTTCGTCGGACAGGTATCCGTAGCGCCCCAGCAGCGGCCGGGTCAACGTCGAAACCAGTCGACGCCGACCGACCGGCATCGCCTCCGTCCAGGCGTCGTCGTGCCGCAACGGGATGCGGCCCACAGTGAAACGCAGGGGATTGCCGGCGGCCGAATGGCTCGGTCCGAGGTCGGCGTAGTCCTCACCGATGTACCGGAGTCCGTCGGCGCTCACGGGGATCTCGGCCCACCGTGCCAACCGCGCGACGACACCGCGAGGATCGCTGATGAGTCGCTCGTACCGGACTCTGCGGACGGGGACACCCCGTCGCCGAAGCAGGCTGAAGGCCGCGTTCTGTGCGTTCCACAGCATTGCCGCGCGAGCCGGGGAGTAGCGGGTCATCTCCTGGTCCCGGTGCGCCTCGGGACGCCGAACCTGTTTCGTCCACGAGTAGGCGACTCCGCGAGCGTCACGCACGACGTGCAGCACTTTGAGGTCGATCGCGGGATTCCACCGCAACGCGTATGCCAGCGACGCGTGTTTCGACGAGTCGATGACGACCGAGGCGCGCGCATCGGCCGCCGCCGCCGCATAAACACGCCGATAGTGATCGACGTATTCGTCGACCAACTCTCGTTGCGCCGGTTTGAGTGTGCGCGCCGCCAACGCCGGGATATGACGCGTACGGTCCACGGTGGCTTGCAGTTGGAGTACCCGGTCGACGTCCAGTTGCTCCCAACCACCGAAGGCCGCCCGGCCGACACGCTGCCAGAACTCGCAGGCGGAGAATGCGCACCCGCAGGCGCAGCTCTCGTCGTCGCGTACGTCCCGCTCCCACAGGTGGGCGACCTCGCCCAACGGCAACGCGCCGGGCAACTGCCCGAGAAGTCGTTCCAGCAGGGTGGTGCCGCTTCTACCCAAACCACCGATGAATACGACCTTGATACGTGCGGCTGTTTCTGTCATCTCGCCCCCCTGGTTGAGAATCCGTCAGCTGTATAACCGTTCAAGGTGCCCCCCAGGACACGCCCAAGACGCCACTGTTTTATGGATTACCGCTGGTCGGGCACGTTATTTTTTGTAACAGCGCGGGAAGGCACGCAAAATCACCCGCTCGAGCCCGTGTGGCGGTTAGCGTCTCGGCGTGAACAATGCAATCACAGATCGTTTCGGTATCGATACTCGAGTGACCGTCGGCGGTGTCGCGTTTGATCCCGTGACCCTCGAACAGGTGACCACGCGGGTCCGCGCCGACCTCGCAGGGGGCCGAGGCGGTCGGATCGTGACACCCAACGTCGACATCGTTCGGCAAACCATGCACGACGCCCGTGTGGCGGACGTCGTCTCCACCGCAGACCTGGTTGTCGCCGACGGCGCGCCCCTGGTCTGGGCATCAAAACTCGCCGGATGCGCGTTGCCCGAACGCGTCGCCGGGTCAGACCTGATTTGGCACCTCAGCCGAGCCGCAGCCGAGGACGACCGCAGCATCTTCCTCCTCGGTGGAGCACCCGGCGGGGACCGGTCGACGGCGGCCGTTGCCGCCGATCGGCTCATCGAGGCGTTCCCGGGCCTTTTCGTGGCCGGCGCCTGCAGCCCGCCCATGGGCTTCGACCGTGACAGGGAGACCATGCGCACCCTCGTCGAGGACATGGTCGCCGTCGCACCCGACATCGTCTTCGTGGGGCTCGGCTTCCCGAAGCAGGAAGACGTCATCGGTCAACTGGCGGCACGGATGCCGTCGACGTGGTTCCTCGGATGCGGTGCGGCCGTCGACTTTGTGGCCGGGCATCGCCGTCGTGCTCCGATATGGATGCAGCGGAGTGGCCTGGAGTGGCTGCACCGTTTGGCGAGCGAACCACGACGCCTGGCCCGGCGCTATTTGGTCCACGACGCACCGACCGCCTTCGGGCTGCTGGCACGGTCAAGCTGGACGGGCTTGCGACGACCGACCGACTGACACGCGACCCGATCCGTCCCGCCCCACCGCGGGACGGATCACCGCGCCGGTGAGGGCGCCTTACGACGCGCGACGTACAGGACGTTGGTGGCGACCTTCGCCGACCAGCGGCGCCGCGCGACGATGTCGTCCACCGGGACGAGCCACTTCAGCGGAGCCCTCCGGTAGAAGCCTTGGGTCAGCAACGTGAAACCTTGGCGCGCAACGATCTCAAAGCCGTGCCGATTGAACAACTCGACCACGTCGGCGTCACCGAGTTCGGCGAACCAGCGTTCGGTGTCGAGCGCACCGAAAACCGATGTGAGATGTCGCAGAGAACCACGATTGCCGTGGTTCTCGCACACCAGAAGGCCCGCATCCGCGTCCGGCAGCATTCCGGCCGCAAACTCGAGTGCACGGTCACGGACCTCGTCAGATGCGTTGAGCAGCAAACGAAATATCGTCACGATGGCCGGACGGTCGGTATCGGACGGCAGGGGCCCGGTCGTTCCGACGAGATGAAGGCGAGCGACGGTGTCAAGCTCGGTGGCCTTGGCCAACATCGCCTCGGAGGTGTCGTACCCGTGGGCGCGACTCACCAGGCCCTCCAGCATTCGGATCGCGCGCCCGGTGCCACACGCGAAATCATGTTGGACGGGTGGTGTTTCGAACGACTCGGCGACGAAACCGCGCAGCCACTGCCGTTGTCGTTGAGACACCACCGACGAAAACGTGCCGGACGCGTACGTCTGGTCGTGATACTTCGCCACCGCCTCCGGATCTTGAAAAACCCGGGTGTAGTCAGCCTGCATATGTCTCATTCTCATTGATACGACGGCAGAATCAGGGTCTTGCGCAAACGCCACGCCGAAGCCGCCATGCCGACACCCGCCGCTGCAAGCCCGGCCACAACGGCATCGCGGCCCAGGAACAGAACCGTCAGGGCCGGGAGGACACCGAACCACCCGGCCGACAAGGCGACGGCCACCGCCGTCCCCCGGCCGGCCGGGTGCAGCCCGAGACCGGTGCGCAACTGAACGAGCGGAACGATGTTGTTGACCGCCAAAGACACCGTCCAGGCGATGGCCGCGCCGATAATGCCCAGATCGGGGATGAGCCACACATTGAGCACCAGGTTCACGATCAGAGCCGCGACCACGTTGTACAACTGCCAACCGGTGCGCCCGGCCATGACCAATACGCTGTCCACCACGCCGCACACGGTCGCGACGAGCATGCCGCACACCAACAGCCACACGACGATCTCACCGTCGGCGGTGACGTATTCGGCGCCGAACAGACCCAGATACACCGGCGCCGTCCACCCGACGCTCAACAGAATGGGCCAACCGGTGACCACGATCCACCCGGTCGTGACCTGGTACAGGGCCCCGGAGGTCAGATGGTCCGCCGAGGACATACTCGTCGCCAGGCGTGGTTGCACGGCGGAACCCACCGCACCCGATATCAACCGGACCACGGTGACGAAACGAGTGGCCACCGTGTACAAAGCAGCCTCGGCGAAGCCGAGCAGGCCGGCCACCAACAGGATGTCCATACGCTGCAACAACAGATGCGCGGCGCCGGCGACGGCTCGCGGCACCGTATAAGCCCAGAACAGCCCGGGTGTGATCACCGTCGGGGGGCCGCCCGAAGCGGCGCGACGTTCCGTGTGAAGCCTCCGCAGCCAAAGGCCCGCCACGATGCCCGCCGGGAGATACGGAACCGCCCATGCCGCGGTCACCACGACACCGGTGTCGAGGGTCGTCGTCCACGAAACCGCGACCCATAGCAGGAACAGCTGCGCCACCGTGCGTCCGAGCTTCTCGACGACAACGGTGGCGCGCATACGTTGAAACCCTCGCGTGGCCGCCAACAACGCCTCCATGGCGACGGCGGCCGGCAGAAAAATCGCCAGGGCTCGCAGCATCGTGATGTACTGTTGCTCCCCGTCGCCGTGCCACAGAGCCAGGTGCGGCGCCGCCCAAAAGGCGAGCACACCGATGGCAATCGAGGCGACGGCCGCCGGCAGCAACGCCGACCGCAACACCCGCGCCACGGCTGAGGGGTCGTTACGGCAGCGCGCCACCCAGTAGATCAAGCCCGTGGGCGTCCCGAGCCGCGCGATCGACACGGCCACCAAAAACGCCGACGTCGCCGCGAAGAAGCGCCCCGCGGTCGTCGGTCCGAGGCCGTAGGCCACCAGCCAGGTCACGATCAACCCGCCGACGCCGGCAACGGCGGCACCCATCAGGTTCAGCAACCCGCCGCGTGCGGTCCCTCTGAGGGCCCTGTCACGAAGCGATGTAGGTAGGGGTGGGGAAACCGTCACCTGCGCCACGACGGCGTCTTGCCGAGCCACTCGGCCAGACGAGCATCGTGCGGTCGGAAAAAGTTGTCGAGACGACGGTCGACGTCGTCCGCCAGAGGCGCCTTGTTCGGGCGGGCGTTGTGCTTGGCGAACACCGGTTCACCCAGCCACGGCAACCCCAGGAAACGGAGGATGCGGTCGTAGACGGTCTCGGGGTCGGTAAAAAAGTCCCCACTGTCGACGACCAGGATGCGTTCGGGCGCGACGACCCGCGCGATCCGTTCCAGGTGGTCGGCGTAGCGTCCACGCGACGTGTAGGCGTGATGCTGATGGTTGAAGCTGTAATGATCGGGATCGCGTTGCAGCTTCTCCGTTTCGCCGGCCAACCGGTCGGTTTCGGCGTCGAGCGCGTGCCGGAAATCGGTGAGCGGTTCGAATCCACGCGCGACCTCGTGAGCGTGTTGGGAACGCGCCCGCTGAACGGGATCACGTACCAGGACGATCATCTTGACCCCGGGAAGGTCACGGGCAAACCGTTCGGCGGCCAACGGGTGATAGAGGTAGTACGGACTGGATTCGAAGGCCATCGGGGACAGTCCGGTGTGTTCGGCGATGCGTAGAGCGCTTGACCGCGTGGGAAAGTGAGCTCGATACCAGTTCACACCATTGTGGTAGCCGGTGTCGAAATAGTGAACGCCCTTGTGGAAAACGGGCTTCAGAACCGCCGGGTGCAACGACAACGCCCGATACAGGGACGTCGTCCCACAACGCTGACCACCACACAGCAGGAAGCCCGGCAGCAGCCGGTTCGCCGCCGTCATCCGGCCGTACGTGCGAGTGCCGGTGTGGATCAGCCGCTTCACCGGCGCCGGAATCCTGTCGGCCAACATTTTCACAGAACAAATCCTCCTTCGGCGACAACGTGCCGCAACAACGTCGGCAACAGCCAACGACCGAGGGCCCCCAACACGGCGCCCGCCTCGGCCTGCCGATCGGTCATATAACGGGCGGCGAGGTCCACGAGATACAACAGGACCGTCACACGGGACACGTCCTCGTCGACGTCGAAACGGGCCAACAGGCGCGACGCGTCCGCCAACAGCGACAACACCGCGGTCGTCGGGTCTCCGCCACGAGAGACGATGTCCCGTTGAAGCGCGTAGTGCAAGGCGTCGAACCCGAAAGGCACCTCGACCCCGAACCGTTCGAAATCCCACAACAGGACCCGGTCGGCGCCCATTGACATGTTCCACGGCGTCCAATCGCCGTGCCACGCGCCGAACCGCATCGCCAGGCGCCAGTGCCGTGCAAGGACACGGTCGGCGGCGTCGATCAAGGTCGCCCCGTCGGGTGTGCCGCGAGCGGCCAACACGTCGAGCCGTTCCCGAAGGCGGACGGCGTAGGTGCTGTCGATCAGTCGGTCGGTGGTCACTCCACGGCACTGCGCCAGTTCACGCATCGCCTGTGCCAGCCGAACCGGGTCGGTCGGGGCAGGCCGTCGCCACCCCGGCAACGGCTCCTGAACGAGGACCGTGTTCTCCCGCCACGTGCCCGAATGCAGGACCGCGGGGATGCGAACCAACCGGAGGTTCGTGTCGGCAAGCTCACGCAAAGCGGACGTTTCATCACCCACCAACGCCCGAGTGAGTGGATTGGTGCCCAGTTTGGCGAACCCGACGGTGCGATTATCGCAGTTGAGAAGCTGAAGCACCGGTTTCCGGTTGGCCCGAGCTGGACCGATGTGGATACACAGGTGAATCTCGGTGCCCAATCTGTTGCGCAGGTACGTGTTGATGTCGGCCGACCCTGCGGGCAGACTCAACCTGTCTCGCAACAGAATCTGGTCGACCCCACTGTGCAGGGCGACGACGGCGGCGTCACGTTTGAACCGTGCCAGACGACTGGCCGGCCGAGCGTAACGACGCAGCGCCGCCGCCGCCAGTCGACGCGAAGCGGCCGGCACGAGCACACGCGGCCGCTTCGCGTCGGGGACCGCGATGTAACGGGTCTCGCCGGTCTGTTCGACCGGCGGGTACAACGTCGACGTGACCTCGGCCAGGTAATCGGCCCGCCTGGCTTGGTCGTCGTCTGCGGCCACACGTTCGCTCATGCCGCCCCCTCCGCGGCACGAGCGCGCGCGTTTCGCCACATCAGTGCATATACCAGCATCGTGAGAACAGCCGGGGCCACAAGGGCGTTGTAATAGAACATCGAAGTCAGTGACAAAAGCATCACAACCGAACCAACGATTCCGATGGCCGAGTGGTCGCGGCGAAAACGCCACAACACGGCACAAAAAAACCCACATAGGTCACGGCCCCCGCCACGCCGTGCGCGAGCAGCACCTGCCACAGTTGCCCGTTGCCGCCGAGCGTGCGTCCTCCACACCGTGGACAGTCCGGTGTGGGGCCTATGGCGATCGAATCACCCGAACCGATGGCCTTGCGCGTGCTACCGAAACCCAATACGGGTGACTCGGCCACCGCCTCAAGGGCCTCCGAGGTCGCGAAGCTGCGGCCGTCGTCGGAATGGGGGTTGTCCAGGCTTTCCGCCACGATCGTCCCCAACGGAGTAACCGCCAGAGCGACAAGCCCGATCACCGCGGCCAGCGCCAGAAGACCGAACGCCCACGGTTCGTCGGAAGGCCCCGGGCCCGACCCGGGGCCGACCACGGTCACGCGTCGTCACCGCGCGCGACCGTCCACGACGAGCCGGATGAACACCTCAGCAGGCCTGCCGCGGGCCGCTGTAGTGCGGGCCGCCCAAGCCGATGACCGTCAGGTCGTTCATCTCCGTACCGGGGCTGCGCGAAACGTAGCAGGAGTACCGGTGTTGATTGATCACCTCAAGGTGGAG
>DXGR01000143.1 GCA_019113825.1 Candidatus Stackebrandtia excrementipullorum
GTCGATCCGCGTCGTATGACGACGGAGTTGGTGGGCCTGGCCGGTTCGGTGACGACGGTGGCGGCGTTGGCGTTGGGGTTGGACGCCTATCGGCCCGACCGGATCCACCACTCCCGGGTGTCGCTGGATCAGGTCGGCGCGGTTACCGACAACCTGCTGAAGCAGACGCGAGCCGAGCGCCTGGCGTCACCCGTTATGCATCCGGGCCGCGCCGACGTCATCGCGGCAGGCGCGCTTGTTTTGCGCGTCATCATGGAACGCACCGGTATCGACCATGTTGTCGCCAGCGAACACGACATCCTCGACGGCATAGCCGCAAGCCTGAGATGACCCGGCGATAAACCGTCGGCGCAGGCCGGTCGCTTGGGGAACAACCGTGGCTCACTCCGTCGGTGCCTGTCGTCACGATGCACGACCGCCGATATCGTATGGGCTTCTTATTTTCAGCTCTGGACTGTTGCACGTGCAACCGATATGTTGAGACACAACGGTTCTCGATCATGAGGACCGCGGACACGCACATATCGGTGTGCCCCCGGACCCGGACGAGCACTCCGATCCCCCTCATCGACCGGAGGTAGCCGTGGAAAAGAAGAAGAGCACCGACAAGCCGAAGCTCGACGCCATGCTCGGCAAGGTTGAACGCAAGGTACCCGCCGCCAAACCGGCCGGAACCACCTGCGTCAGCTGGTACTGCGTCCCGATGTAAGAAGTCGGTGCGACGCGGCACGAAGACGGCCGCGTCACACCACACAACGAATCCACTGCCGCCCCGTACCGGTACGGCCCCACCGGATCGCGGAATCCACAAGGCTTATACCAATGGAGGTTGTCATGGAAAAGAAGAAGAGCACCGACAAGGCGAAACTCGACGCCATGCTCGGCAAGGTTGAACGCAAGGTACCCGCCGCCAAACCGGCGACGTCGTCGTGCATGAACTGGTACTGCTACTAGCAGCCCCGCTCCCTTCCCTCACCCTTCGGGAAGGGAGCGGTCCATAATGTCCGTGGAGAGGATTCTCCCGCGTCTCGCCGCCGGCGAGACCTCACCGACGGCCGAACGCATCGCCGCAGCCGTCGCCGACGGCCGATGCGGCCGCCTTTTTCCTCCCGTCGCAACCACGCGTGGCGAATACGCTTCGCAGGTGCGACGCCTGGCGGGCCCCGCCGACGCGGCTTTCGTCGCCGACACGCTCTCGCACCCGCGGTTTCGGCCGTTTGTTCACGCGATCGACCGGGTGACGCGGTGGAGCCGGACAGCAGACGACGAACTGTCCGCACCCGACGTGTGGAGCATCGACAACGACGCGCTGTTCGGTCCTCTTCTCGTCGAGTTGTTCACCGTCTGCGCCGCTCAACGCATGAAAGACATCGACATCTACTGTCGACAGCGCGTGGCAGGCCGACTGCGCCACCTCGACACCTTCCAGGACCGTCTTCGCAGCGACCGCGATCTACTGCGCGAGCGGTTCGGTCTCACCCTCCCGATCGTCTCGGTCACCGTGCACGGCAACGAAACCCACAACGGTGGCAGACAGGTTCTGCGGGTCGCCGACGCCGAAGGCCGTGCCGTCGCCTACAAGGCGCGACCGGTCCACGGCGAGGCGCTGTTCACGGCTTCCGAAGAAGGCCTGTTCGCACTGATCAACGCGCTCGCGGGTGAAGACCTGCTGCCGACGCTGTCATGTCTGTCGCGCGGATCGGGTGCATCGGCGTGGTTGTGGCAGGAGTGGGTCGAACCGGCGCCGGCGGAACAGGCACTGCACGAGAACGGTGTGACCGTGGCCGGTCCGGTGATCGACACGAAGGAGGCGCCGCGGTTTTGGCGCCGTGCGGGTGCCCTGGCTGCGGCGGCCCACGCGTTCGGCATCGGTGACCTCATCGAGGGCAACATCGTCGCAGGCCTGTCCAACATCGACGAGGAGCCGCGATATCACGTCGTGGACCTGGAGGTGTTCGGCAACCGGGTGGGGCGGCTCTCGGAGACCGGTCTCGTCGCCGGGACCGGCCCGTTGCATCACGTCGGATTCGAAAACCGTCCACGACTGTGCACGGTGGACCCCCCGATGGCCTATTTCGACGACGACATGCACCTGGTGCGGCTGAACCGTTCCTGGGCTCGCGAGCGCACCGACACGGTCGTGTCCGACTCCGATGGCCGATTCGGTTACGGCGCATACCTACCCGAGTTCGTCGGAGGTGCCTTCGACATACAGGCGACGTTGTGCGGCCACCGAGAAGACCTCGCCAAAGAACTGACACGTCGATACGACGGTGCAGCGGCTCGGGTGCTGCCACGTGACACCGCAGAGTACGTTCACGCGCTGGAACAGCTGGTGTTGGACGGCAGGGAGCCCGACGACGGCTTCACCGAGACCGAACGCTCCCAGCTGCTCGCCGGAGACGTCCCCTACTTCTATGTCACCGCAGAAGACTCCCGTGTGCGCACACTCGACGGAATCGTCGCGCGATCCGATGAGGAGCGCTTTGTCGGCACCGAGGACTGGGACCTCGGCGCACTCGGCGTCGTCCTCCGCGACGCCAAAGAGTTCGCAGGCCTCACCGCGACGGTTCGGCGACACGGCGTGCGCATCGGCCACCACGAGATCGCCGTCGACTGGGCGGACGTCGACTCACGGCTGATCTACACCTGGACGGACGACACCGTGCGCCTCCAGGTCGCCGAGCCGACTCCGCCCGAAGACGTGGACGAGGTGGCCGCCCAACTCGTCCGTATCGACCGCGCCGACGCAGCGCTGCGCACCGCATGGGTCGACGGCGCCCGACAGGACACCGCGCTGGCGACCCAACTGTCGCAACTGTGCGAGGAGGCGGGTCTCTGGCTGGAGTCCGTCGTGGACGCACACGGGTGGCCCACCGCGGCCACCGTCGGCGAGGAGGCCGCAGACGCGGCATGTCGACTCCTGCAACACATGAGCGGGGCAACGGAGTTTCGCCGACGGTGTCTACGCGAAATGGCCACCGCCGCCGAACACGGCGACGTCCCGCTGAAGGACGTCGCCTACACCACCGACGCCGTCCGACTGTCCGACGGAGAACCTCAGTTGTACGGCACGAAGTTCGAGCTGCGCGAGGGACGGTTCGTACCGTGCCTTCTCGCCGACGCCGACGACGTCGACACCCGTAGGGCCGCCATGGGGCTACCGCCGTTGGCCGAGTACGCCGAAACGATCCGGCGACGTTTCGCCACCACCATCGACCCGGGAGCCGCCTCGTGAACTGGACCGACATCGTCGGCAACTGGAACCGCCACGCCGCCGTCGGCGGTGGCCACGACATCGACGCCGACAGCGCCTACACGCTCATGTGCACCGCGTGCGCCCCGTTCGCTCGCGGCATGCGGCACTTCGCGCTACCGGCGTTGACGTTCGAAGCCGACGGCGCCACCGTCACCTCCCCCGGCGACCTACTCCCGACCCTCGACGATGCCTCCCTCTCCCGATACGCCGCCCGGCTGGACGAACACGCCACATCGTGGCGGCTGGGCCTCACCGAACCCCTGTTCACCGACCCCCACCTGTGGTCGCGGGTACGGGATCTCCTCATGCCGTTGTGGCACAGCGATGTCGGACTCCCCGTGCTTCCCGTGGCATCCGAACTGATCCTCGCCAAAAGCACCGTGCTGTGCGAGCCCGAGTCGACACACGTCACGCTCGTGGCGATCCTTTCCGGCGAGATCACGCTCGACGGTCGATCGGTGAGTCCTGGAGAGGTCGTCCATCTGCCTACCGAGGCGACCACACCGCTCGTCACCGATGGGGTGAGCCTGGCCCTGCGGCTGCGTGTACCGGTCGGGAGACGGCTGGCCGCCGCCGAAGCACTGAAGATCCTCACCGGTGTTGTCGCCGCCGACGCGGCCACCGCAGCAGAACCGGTCCCTCAGCCACCGTTTCCTCCCCCGGTACGCGGCCACGAACTCGTGCTCGCCACCTCAGACGCCGGTGAACGTCCACCCCACCGACCCGACTTCGTCGCCGAGGCCGAACGACTCGCCCACGTGTGGTGGGCGGGGCGCGCCGGTGCCGCCGGCCTCGACCCGACGCCCGACCCCGACGATCGTCCACCCCTGCGGCCCGACGACGTGGTGCGGCTCGCCGCCCCGATCCTCGTCACCTCCGGCGCCGATCCCGACACGGAACTGTGGGCGGTCAACGGCACGACCTTCACCGTCGGCGGTCCCGTCCCCGGGCAGGTACTCCGGCTGCTGCGCACCGGCGAGCCCGTACCGGTCGAGCGGTTGTGCCGCGACGCCGACGGGGACCCCAACGGTGCCGAACCGCTCATCGACCGCCTGCACGACCTGCGAGCGGTCACCGTCGTCGAAGGGGCCGCATCATGACCGTGATCGCCGTGGAGGACACACTCGACTGGGACGTGTTCGCGTCTCGTTACTGGGACCGCGCGCCGGTACTGTACCGCTCACTGGAGGCGCCGCCGTTCGTCGCCGACGAGGTCTTCGCCGCCGCATCCGCCACCGTCGCCACCGACGGCACGGTGTCGAAGGCGGTCCAGGTGACCTCCGAGGGGCGGCGGCTCCGGGCCGACGCCGACACGGTCCCGCGCCCCGAAGACGGTGACTTCGACACCTACGTTCAACGCATCACGCGACACCTCGACGGCAGGCGTCACGCTCTGGTCGTAGCCTCGTTTCACGCGTACGGACCGGCCCTGTGGAACCGGGAACGTGCCTTCTACGCGCCGCTGTGGCAGCGGGTCGGCATCCCCATGACCACGGCGCTCACCACGTTGTTTCACGGCAACTACGAGCATTCCCCCGTCGGTGTTCACAAAGACCGCTACGGAACGTTCATGTACGTCCTGTCGGGGCGTAAACGGATGCGGCTGTGGGCGGAACGTCCGTGGAGCCACGACGCCAGCACCGTCGTCGACTATGCGCGTCATCTCGACTCGTCCATCGCCGCCGAAGCCGAAGCCGGGCAACTGCTGTACTGGCCGTCGAGCTACTTTCACGTCGGTGAGAACATCGGCGACGAGGCTGCAACCAGCGTCAACGTCGGTGTTCCTCGCGAGGAACGGCGCATGGATCAGGAAACGGTCGCGCTCATCGCCGACACGCCCGCCGCCGAACTGGGCGACGTCCCCGGCTACCTGGCCACCGTCCTGCCCGAAGTCGACGCGCCGCTGTTCACCGACGGTCTCGCCGCCGAAGCACCGCAGGCGTTGCGCGACGGACTACGGCACGTCGTTTCACGCCTTCAGACGGCCTGGGAAGGCCGACGCCGACACGAACTCACGTTGAACCGCTACACCGCCGAAGGTTTTCAACCCGCACCCGCACCGCGGCCACGACATCGACTGTCCACGGGCGACCGGCTGCGACGTCAACCGGAAGCGGCGGTCCTGTGGTGCCGCCTCACCGAGACGACCGCACTGTGCTCGGCCAACGGGTACACCGCGCACACCACGACCTCGCCGGCCGCCGTCGCGACGCTCCTCGACCTTCTCGACCGAGGGCCCGCCACCGTCGGTGAACTACGCGAAGCCGTCGCCGCCGATCAACGCGACGACGTCGGCGACCTACTCGACGAACTGTGGGCGTTTCGCGCCGTCGAACTCGACGAGTAGGTTCAGCACCGGTGCCGGTCAACCGTCACGTAACCGTTGGCGCTGCGAAGCTCCCGGTCGTAACACCGTTCGTCACCGCCAACGGTGAACGTGACGTGATAACGACTGACCGACGTGCCCTCGGCACGACGTTCCTCGCGTGGAACCTGCGTGTCCCACGACGCCTCTCCCATGTGACTGTGATCGACGGTCACCATGCGCGGCATCGACCGTCCCGACGTCGTCAGAGTCGACATCCGATCGTTGAGGTCGATCTTCGTGGACAGCCGACCGTCCTCGTCGAGGTTCTTATGTCCCTCAAGCCGATAAAGGCGCGTAGTTTCGTGTGATTCACTCGTCGACGACGGCCCGAGGACCGTCCGCGACTCGACGTCGGACAGCTCGGCTTCAAGCATGTCGGGGTTGGCGTCCGGACCGAACGTGTGTGTACCGGTGTACGACAGGACACGGTCCACGGTCGTCAAGATGCGTCCCCGCGAGGTCTCCAACCAGCCGGTGGCCGTGTGTTGGTGCCCCGCCACCGTCGCGGCCTCCGTCTTACCGCCGACCTTCGACACCACCGACGTGTTCGACAACGGCGTCGTCTTCGACATCAACACGCCGCCCTCGACGACTCGCGAGTCGGCATCCTGCCACACACGAAACGCCGTCGGTGTCGACCATCCCTGCATCGAACCGGCTCCGACGACCCGGACGGTGACCTCGTGGTCCTCACCGTCGTTGAGGAGCCCCAGATACGGCGTCAGGTCGTAGGTGATCGGCCGCAGATCGAACGCACGCGGCGCCGGAAGCGTGTACCACAGGAACGGGTTCGACCAGCCGCCCGCATACACGGCCGGGTAAGGGGTCGCGATACCGGCGACCTGACCGTCGACGAGGATCTGTACCTCTCGGTACGGTCCGCTGTCGCCTTCACACGGGTACTGCGACTCCGGTGGAGCCGTCATGTACCAGAACTCCTCGCAACCGCCCCCCGACGCCGTCGCATACACGTCGGCCAGCAGACGTGTCGAGTTTCGAGGCACCGTCACGTTCCCGGTGAGGTCGGCGCCGTCACGCTCGGCCTCGTCCAGTCGCACGACCCGGTCGGCGACGTTACCGGCGGGGTTGTCGCCGTCGGCGGCGTAAAACGTCAACGTCACCCGAATGTCGAAGACACCGGTGTGCACGGCGTCGGTGACGTTGCCCATCGACATCGTCACCGGGCGTTCCTCCGTCAACAACGACGAGTACCCCGTCAGGTCACGCTCAACGTTCCACTCCACGCCCTCGGGGGACGGCTGAGGCGTCGACGTCTTGAACACCGGGACACCGTCGATCTCCAACGTGGCGAGCCGGTCGTGTTGCCGACCCTCCACCTCTCCGGCCAAGTCGAGCACCACCTTCGACCAGGAGGTGCCGCACTCGTCATCGGGCACAAACGTCGACTCGAACGGTTCGTCGTCGGCAAAGACATGGTCGACCAACTCCACCTCACACGACGGCGTGTCGGGACGGTCGATCGGGGCCATGGCGGTCATCGGGTCGTCCCAGTCGCTTCCGAAAACCTCCGGAACATGGGCGTGCACCGGTGAAGCGACGAGTACGGACGACAGGGCAATGGGCAATGCGACGGTAACCGCCGCGGCTAGTGCGCGTTTCACGCCGCGCTCCTCGGGCTGGGCTGGGGGTTGTCACACCGCCGACGAAACACCGAAGCGATCGCCGGTGGAACAAGTTAGACGCCCATAATGCCCGATTGGTTCCACAGGCAAACAACTATCCCCCCAAGTTACCGCGCCGGAACAGTCCGCGAAGGCCTCGCCGCGGCGCGTCGACCACAACATCGGCGACGACGACGGTCACATTGTCGGGCGCGCCGCCCTGCAACGCAAGTTCGACAAGCCGATCCACACACTCGTCGGGATTCTCGACGTCACGCACCGTTTCCGCGATCTCCTCGGCATCGGCGGCATCCGGAAGACCATCGCTACACACCAAATATCGATCGCCCGCCCGGACCTCACGGGTCGACAGTTTCGCCTCCACCGGTTGACCCGACACGACACGCGTCACCATCGAACGGTACGGGTGCGTGCGCACGTCGGCCTCGTCGAGGTTGCCCTGCTCGACCAGCACCTGCACGTACGTGTCGTCGCGGGTGAGCTGACTGAAGTCGTCGTCACGTAGCAGATACGCCCGGGTATCCCCGATGTGAGCGATCGTCACGTCGTCGCCGGTGAACAGCAACGCCGTCACCGTCGTCGCCATACCGTGCTGCTCCGGGTTGTTCACGATCGAACGTTTGATGTCACGACTGGCCGTCTCGATCGCCTCGCGCAACGTCTCCATGGGCTGACGCGGCGGACGCCCCTTGTTCAACGGCTCCAACGCCGCCGTCGTCAACGCACTGGCCACTTCCCCGGCCGCTTCACCACCCACCCCGTCGGCCACCGCGACGAGGCGTCTGCCCGTCACGTGGGCGTCCTCATTGAGGTCTCGAACCATTCCCGGGTGCGTGGAGGCGGCGATACGCAGGTCGACCATAATCAAGGAGAATGCCAGGTGGGAAACCGCCACGTCCATACGTAGTTCTGCGTAGGGCCACACGAGAACGGGCGAAAAGGGGAAAAGTGGAGGCAGCGGCGTTCACCGCTCGCACGAGCGAACTGGAAACGCTGGGCGCAACATGGAGTCGAGTCTGTTCCGCGCACCCCGAAACCGTCGTCATCAGCGGCCCACCCGCATCCGGGAAAAGTCGACTCATCGCCGAAGCCCTCGCCGGTTTGGACCCCCGCCCCGATGAAACCCTCATCGGGCACGCGGGCTGGCCCGCCCCCGCACCGTACGACTGGTTCGCCACGGCCATGCGGGGCCGACAACTCCACGACCTACCGGTAGCGCCCGACATCCTCGCGTGGCTCACCCACAGTGGCCAACCCGCGGGACGGTGGGAGCCCACGGCTCTCCTTCGCGCCGCGGTCGAAGCCGTCCGTCACCTCACATCGCGAGGACCGTCGGTCCTGGTCGCCGAAGACTTCCAGGCGCTCGACCCCGCAAGTCTCGCCCTCATAACCCACCTGACGGTCCTCGCGGACTCACCGATTCTGCTCCTCGTCGCGACCAGAAACGACACGCCCATGCCCGCCGCCCAAACCCAACTGCTGCAAACCCTTGCCGACCGCACGTGGCTGCGGCTCGCCCCGGTCACCACCTCCGACATCGCCGACACCGAGGCGGTGTGGGCTCGATACGCGCACACCATCGGACGACACCACGAGGCGGCCGTGGCGGCGCTTCGCGGAGCCGCCGCCCATCTCGCCGCCGGAGAACACGACCGGGCGCGACGGCTCATCAACGACTGCCTCCCCGGCGACGGCCTCGACGCCGACGCCGACGTGCAACTTCTCCTCGCCCAGGCACTGCTTCGCCTCGGGCACACCGATCAGGCCGAACAGGTCGCAGGGCGCCTCGAACCCGACGATGCCGCACAGGTAACCGACACGTTGCGGTCCATCGGTGAACTCACCGCCCGAGAACGCCAGGTGCTGTCATGCCTGGCCGCCGGCATGTCCAACCGGCACATCGGTCGCTCCTTGAACATCTCGGTACGCACCGTCGGAGTTCACGTGTCGAACCTGCTCCGCAAAACCGGAACCGGTTCCCGCACCGAGGCCGCGTTGTGGGCCGTCCAACACGGCCTCGACGGGCAACCGTGAACCGAACCCGCATTCGCGGACGGGATCGCACGCGACGCCGTACGTCCACCGAACACCGATCGCGGGCACTTTACAACCCACCAACGAACCGAGAACGACCTTTTACACTCACCCGATGCGGATTTCCCCCTGGCTGAGTACCGATCGACTTGAGCTGTGGCGCCCCCTCGAGGAGGACACGGGTGCCGCGCTGGACATGATGAGCAACGACGACGTCGTCCATCACAACCCGTCCGACCGTGTGACCGATATCGACGGCGCCCGGCAGGTCGTCCACCGGTGGATCCGACACTGGGACCAGCACGATTTCGGTTACGCATGCGTGCGACGGTCGGGGGAATCGACCGTCGTGGGCTTCTGCGGTGTCGTCTGGACACCGCGACGCGACATGGTCAACCTCATGTACCGATTCGACCCCGGTGCATGGGGACGGGGTTTCGCCACCGAAGCGGCCGGCGCGGCCACCCGGTGGGCGTTGACGAACCTGCCCGGCACGGTCGTGATCGGACGCGTCCGGCCACTCAATACGGCGTCACGGCGGGTGTTGGAGAAAATCGGGCTGAAACGAGCCGTGCACCTCGACGACGTCGGGGACGACGGACCGGATCTGCTGTTCAGTTCGGAGACGTGACGGTATCGGACACGGCGGTGACCAGCTGGGCGCGCGTGCGAAACGCGACACTGCCGTCGACAAGATCGGCGCGGAGCTCGGCACGCGTCTCCTCCAGGACCTCGTGCCATCCGACTTCGCCGAGGCGCGGCTCGAGCTCGGCCCGTGCCATCTGACCTATGCTTCCGGCCAGGATGATCGACAACCGCTCATCGACACCGTCGCTCCCGTCGACGGAGAAGTCGACCATCTCGTCGAGCGGTTCGATGGCCACCTGTGACCAACCGGCATCGGTCAACACCTGACGAATACGGTCCTCGTCGGCGAGCCCCAACGGTCCGGGCACCCCTTCAGACATCGGTTCGGGTGAATCTTCCAGGCGGGCGATCAGTGAACGCATTCCATGACGAAACATGTCGGTTTCTCCGGAACGCCAACACACGAACGTCAACCGTCCATCTTCGGCCACCGACGACCGAATATTGGTGAACGCGGCAACGGGATCGGCAAAAAACATCACACCGAACCGGGAGACGACGCGGTCGAACGGTTTGCCCGGTGCCTGCGACAGCAGGTTACTTGTCTGGGCGTCGGCGGTCACGGTCGTCGCCTCGGGCACGCGCCGACCGGCCGCCTCCGTCATGCCCGGCGAAATGTCCACGCCCACGGCCTCGGCACCGGCCTCGACCGCTGCTTGGAGCAGTGTTCCCGCCCCGCATCCGACGTCGAGGACACGCATACCCGGTTGCAGGGCGGCAGAATCCAGGATCGCGCGGGTAAACGGTGTAAACGCGGCATCGAAAATGCGCGCGTTACGCACCCACGCCTGCGCTTTCAACGCCCAGTCGGCACCCATGTCGTCGTTGCTCGCCACCACCGTGTTCCTTTCAACCTCAAGGGTTTTCTTCAACCCCGTTCTGTTGCACGGTATCCGGAAGATGCCTCACGATGTCGTCGAAGAGCCCGCATGCCGCACCGTCATACACGGACCTTCTCGATCGAGCCACGGCGTCGAACGTTCACCGTCCCGACCGTAACCGGTCTCGGCCCATCGCACGGGGAACGCGATACCTCGACGTCGACTCGACGATCCGGTACCGGGCTCCTACCGGCCGCGGCGCGTCGTCACCACGTACGCGCTCGGGTGAGCGCCACCTGTAGTGAACGTGACCTCCTTGATGACACGTATATTGCGGGTACGCTGCACCGATTGTGTGAACAGCCGCTTGTCCTCGGTCAACATCAC
>DXGR01000144.1 GCA_019113825.1 Candidatus Stackebrandtia excrementipullorum
GGCCGACGCATGTCGTATTCACTCAAACCATCCAGTTTGGCCAACAGCTGCTCACGCTGCATCGTCAGGTACCTGTGGAAAGTCGCTTTCGGTGTCACGGGTTCGGTCATGCCGTCAACCGTAAAACCAACCTCCGACGGTTTCGGTTCAGCGTGTCCGTGGCATCGCTCGGCCGACAGCGACAGGCCGGTCGGCCGTCCATGGGAAGGCGGACTGTGAACGTCGTTCGCGCGCCGGGCCGGCGGGTTTAACGGCGGCTTCTTCATGCCGATCCGTCGTTTTTCTCGTCCACCATCGAGCGTCGGTACCCGAAACCGTCACAGGTTTCTGCTGCAATCGGCGCAACGTTTTATAAACACAGAACGGGAGATCCGTTATGAGTAACGGCAACATTCTGGACCGACGCAACGCCCTGATTTACGGCGGTGGCGGTTCCATCGGTGGTGCGATCGCCGTGGCGTTCGCCACCGCCGGTGCCACAGTGCACCTTGCCGGTCGCCGCCCGGAACCTCTGGCCGGGGTCGCCGAAACGGTGAAGGCGGCGGGCGGGCGAGCACATACGACCCGGGTCGACGCGCTCGAAGAACGGGAGGTCAACGAGTTCACGGCGTCCGTGGCCGACGTACACGGGAGTGTGGACATCTGCATCGACGTCACGGGCCGCAACGAGGTTTTCGGTGCCCCACTGGTCGAGATGTCCCTGGCCGACTTCGAACGACCGGTTCACGACGCCGTCCGGTCAACGTTCCTGACCTCGACGGCGGCGGCCCGCCACATGATCCCGCAAAAATCCGGGGTGATCCTCTTCTTCGGCGGCAACGGACGTCCCATGGCAGACCTTGGCGGCTTCCAAACCGCTCTCGGTGCGATGGAGGCGTTGCGCAACACGTTGGCATGCGAACTCGGACCGCACGGAATCCGTGTGGTCACGATGCAGACCAACGGGGTTCCCGAGGCCATCGGCTCCGACGAGTCACCCGAGACGGTCAAGGAGATCACCGATTTCACGGAATCCTCGACCATGCTGGGACGCGCCGCGTCATTGGCCGATGTCGGTAACGTCGCAGTGTTCGCCGCATCGGATCTTGCCCGGTGCATCACGGCTTCGGCGGTCAACATCACCGCCGGCGCCGAGGTCGGCTGACTTCTCCCGACGGCGCCCGGCGAATGCGGCGGCGAGAGCAATGACGGGCCGGCCCGTGTGAGGTCACCGTTTCTGACAGGTCGGACACCAGAACAGGTTCCGTCCGCTGATTCGAGCCGACAGCACCGCGGTTTCGCACACATGGCACGGCTGGGACGCACGGCGGTACACGTAAACCTCACCACCGTGTTCGTCCTCACGCGGCGGTCGCCCCATCGTCTCCGGCATGTGCTCGGGGTAGACCGTGTCGATACGACCGACCTCGAAACCGTCACGCATGAGCGTCACCAGGTCCGCCCAGATCGTCTGCCACTCCCCGGCCGTCAACTCACGGCCGGGCAGGTGTGGGTCGATACCGTGACGAAACAGCACCTCGCATCGATAGATGTTGCCTACTCCGGCGACCACGGCCTGGTCCATCAGAAGTGTCGCGATGTTCACGCGGGATCGGGAAATACGTCGCCATGCGAGGTCGGGGTCGGCATCGGCCCGCAACGGATCGGGGCCGAGCCGGTCGACGACCGCACGCTTCTCCGCCGGAACGATCAGCTCGCAGACCGTCGGCCCACGTAGATCGGCGAATGCCTCGTCGTTTTCCATGCGCAGCCGGATGGCGCCGACCGGGGCGGGAGTCGGCGCACGTCCGAAGGTCACCTTCCCGTACAGCCCCAGATGCACCCGGACCCACCCGAGGAAGCCGAACCCGAGAAACAGCTGTTTGCCGTATGCATCGGTCTCGGTCAGTGTCGTCTGATCCAGGCGCGCCGCGCCGTCGGCGAAACGACCCTGTGGGCTCGACACGGTGACCACGCCGTTGGCGAAGACCTCCTTGTATCGGGCGGCCAGGCGGTGAATCACGTGGCCTTCAGGCATGGGGCACTCCCGGGGTTGGCAACCCCCAGGTTAGCCCGTCGGTCGGCGGTGATCACGACCGACGATAAGCGCTGTCGGAACGGCCGACGAGCCGTTACGCTGCCGTCGATGTCAAACAGTGCGCACACGATGAACTGGGACGTGACCTGGCATGCCGGGCACGTCTCCTCGAAACACGATCCCGCCCCCGAAATCCAGTCGCACCCGTTGACCGACGATCTGATCGTCATGCGTCAAAACATGTCCGTGCATTACGAGGCGCCGTTCATGTTCCTGCTGATCGGGGCCGAACGCGCACTGTTGATCGACACCGGAGCGACAGCTCGGGAAAAGTACCTGCCGTTGCGTCGTACCGTCGACGAGCACCTCAAAAGTCGTGGACCCGACTTTCCGCTCCTCGTGGTGCACACCCACGGGCACCTCGACCACGTACACGGTGACGCCCAGTTCACCGACCGCCCGAACACCGTCGTCGTCGACCGGGACCTCGAGTCGGTGTGCAGGTTCTACGGTTTCGACGACTGGCCGGCCACGACGCGCTCCGTCGATCTCGGTGACCGCGTCGTCGACGTGATCCCGGGGCCCGGCCATCAGAGCGCGGCCACCGTCTTCTACGACCGACGCACCGGTGTGCTGTTCACCGGCGACTCGATCTATCCGGGGAGGCTCTACGTCCAGGACTGGGCCGCCTACACCGCCACGATCGACCGGCTCGTGGAGTGGGCACAAGAACACCCGGTCTCGTACGTGGTGGGCTGCCACATCGAGAAGAACTCCCGCGGCGAGCTGTACCCGATCGGCACCACGTACCAACCCGACGAGCCGCCGCTTCAGCTTCCGGTTTCCGCTTTGACCGACCTACGCGACGGTCTGGCCACGGTGAACGGCGACGAGGGAATGTTCGACTTCGGCGCATTCGAGATCTTCCACCCGGAAACGGCCGCGTGATGTACTCCCCCACCGACCGCAAGCGACTGAGTGAACGGCTCATCGCCGCCGCGCACGCCGACGACCGTATTCAGGGTGTGGCGGTGACCGGCTCCGGGGCGGTGGATTCGACGGACGCCTGGTCGGACATCGACGTGGCTTTCGGGCTCCGTCCCGGTGTCGACCGGACCGAGACTGTGGACGACTGGACTCGGCGCATGTATCGCGATCACCGCGCGGTGCACCACACGGACGTCATGGCGAGAAACACCGTGTACCGGGTGTTTCTGTTGGCCGACACCCTGCAAGTCGACATCGCCTTCGCGCCCGACGGGGAGTTCGGGCCCACCGCTTCGACGTTTCGGCTTCTGTCGGGTACCGCCACGCCACAACCGGCCTCCCCCGTGCCGAAGGCCGAGGCGCTCGTCGGTATGGCGTGGCTTCACGGACTGCACGTCCGTTCCAGCCTGGCGAGGGGAAGACCGTGGCAGGCCGACTACATGCTGAGCGGCATGCGCAACCAGGTCGTCGCTCTGGCCTGCCTACGGCACGGACTGCCGTCGCAGCAGGGCCGAGGGGCCGACCGTCTTCCCGCCGACACGCTCGATCCCGGCATGATCCCCACCGCCGCGAGCATCGACGGTATGAACCGGGCGTTCGCTCGCACCGTCGATGCCCTCCTACGTGAGGTCGACGGGGTCGATACGGCATTGGGAGACCGGTTGCGTCCGTGTCTGTGTGAGCTTGCCGCCGAGGCGTCTCGAAGCCTCAATCCCGGTGGCGGACAAACCGTCGACAATGGTTGGATTCGACGTATGGTCGAACAATTCGGCAAGTTGTACGACATCGTGGACACCCACAATCAACGCTATCCCGTCGGTGACAGTCCTTATCCGCTGTTGAACCGGCTCCTTGAACAGGCCGAGGAGACCGCCGAGAAGGTCGGCGCGTTGGAACGGTCTCGGTCCCCGGATCCGGGTTCGCTGGCCGACGAGTTGCGCGAACTGTTGCATTCCACATTGGCGCTGGCACGGCGTTACGGGATCGAAGACCGGCTTGAGGCCGTCATCGACAGCGAACACCTCCGACTGACCGAGCATCAGACGTTCAAACACGTGCACAAAGCGGTGTGTTACATCGTGCGCGACGATCAACTGCTGGTGTTTCGGCACGTGAACCGCCCTTTCGAGGAGGTGGGTGTTCAGGTTCCGGCCGGTACCGTGCGCATCGGTGAGGCCCCGGCCGACGCCGCGTTGAGAGAGGCCCGGGAGGAAACCGGGTTGCCCAATATCACACTGGTCGACAAGGTCGGCGAGACCGTGTTCGATGCGCGTCCCTACCTGACCGAGATACAACACCGCCACTTTTACCTCATGAAACCGGTGGGAGAGGTGCCGGAACGGTGGAGCAGCACCGAAGACCACGACGGTGCAGGGGACCCCACCGAGTTCGAATGTTTCTGGATTCCGCTGGTCCACGCGCATGTCCTGCAAGGCGCTCAAAGCCAGCTCATCGGCCGCGCCACCCACGGCCGACGATGACGTGGCCGACCGACGATATCGGCCACGAAGCCGCCGTTGTTTCCGCCGATCTGTTACGCGCCGTGCGTGGCCCGCGTTTCGAAAAGACGGCGGCGACAACAGCGGTACACGCAGACCTTCTCCGGCTTGTGGGCGCTCACCCGAACGACCACCCACAACGAACCGGGCATGAAAACCGCTTCCGGCCTGGTCACCTGGCATTCACCGGATGACAACGCATAGGCTCGACCACGTGCCCGCCCCTACACGATCGTTGAAGAGCACACTCGCCGCGCTGCTGGTCGGCGGGATGCTCACGGGCTGTTTCACGAGCCCGACCCCCGCACCCAACACACCGCCCCAGCCACTGGTCGACGGCGAATGGGTGGGGCATCAGCAGGCTCTGACCGCCGCCGGCGCCACCCCGATGACCAGGCTCGGTGAGCTCGTCAACGACCCGGCCGGTTGCGTGACCCTGGTGGGCAGCGACCACAGTCGTCAACCACCGACGGGAACCGTCTGGACCGCGACGTCGGACTGTACGACCCTGTCGACTCAATGGCAGGCCTCCACCGACTTCGAGACCGGGACGGAATTGGCCGACGTCACGGTGCTGCCGTCCAACGAACTCCTTGCGGTCGGGCACAGTCTGCATCACGACAACAGCGCCTTGGCGGGGCTCGTCGCGGTACGAGATCTAGACGGTCGTTGGTCCACGGTCTCTCAACTGGGCAAGGACGAAGACGGGCCGGCCATGGCGTTGGCGGTTGAACGCGCAGGCGGCGGACTGGTTGTGGCGGGCAGCGTCGGTGGCGCCGCCACGGTCTGGCACTCCGACGGAACACCGGAGACGTTCACAGCGATCGACCTGCCCGTCGACGGCGATTTCAGTACCAGTCAGGCGAACCGTCTCGCGGTGACCGACGACGCTGTGATCGCCTCGGGCCGAGGCACCGACGAAGAGGGCGACAGTACGACGTTGCTGTGGCGATCCACCGACGAGGGGCGTTCATGGGACCAGGTGGACCTGGCCGCCGACCTCGCCCGTGGTCTGCGCATCAATTCGGTCACCGTCACCGCCGACGGCGAGTTCTTCGCCGTCGGCCAGGCTCGAGCGGAACCTCGTGGGATGGGCATGGTCTCGTCCGACGGCGAGAAGTGGAAACTTTTGCAGGCGCCTGACAGCACCTCGCTCGACGTCGCGATCCCGACGTTCGACGGCCACATCGTCGTGGTCGCCACCCCCATGGAAGCCGACTCGTCGTGCGGGTCGGTCGGTTTGTTGTGGTCGGGCGACCGGTGGGGCGACTTCTCGCTTCCGTGCTCGGAGCCCGGGGAAATCACCGGAACCATGCTGTCGGATAAACGCATCGCCTTGGTCTTGGGAAACCGACTGTGGCTACGGAAACTGTAAAGGTCGCTTTTTACCGACGATCCGTTGCCCGCTGTTCGGGCGACACGGCCCTCGCCGAGATCGAAGTCCGGTAAAGCCTTCTTCGTTGTGCGGATTCATCCCCCGACGACCGTTCGCCACGCACCGAACACGGGCGGATGCCCAAACCCGGTCACGGCTGCCGGTGGTAGGGGCGCCACACGAGGATCTCGGCCTCCGAATCGTGCGGCCACGTCACGTCCAGGCCGGGCATCGGATCGCCGTCTCGCCACTTCGCGGGTTTTAGCCCCAGCTCGAACGCCGCCGCAACAACCTCGGCGGGCTGCATCCCGCCGTTGAGGCGATCGATGAGGGCGGCTTCCAATTTGGGGTTTGTGGTGACTCTTTCGTATTGTGGCCCGGTCATGTCCGAACTCCTCGTATGCCGACGCGCGGCGGACACGGTACGCCGGACGCACCCGCCGGTCATCCCGGTACTGTAGGCCCACGGCCGGGCCTCGGTGGCCGTTTGGCCGAACTCCCCGGACGCGCGTCCCGCCCACGAGGAGTATGGAGGCGTCACTCCATCGGGTTGGGAACGCCGAAGATCTCGCAGTACTTGGCCAGGAACAAGTTATTTCCCTTATAGAGGGTAGTCGTCTCGGCGTCGAGGATTCCGGCGTCCGGGCTGTAGGAGGCGCCACCACCGGTGCCCAGCGGGACGAGAAACAACGGCTGCGACGGCTCGTAGGCGTCCGTCCCGCCTCCGCCCAGCAACGATTTGATCTGCTCCACGACAAAGGCGCCCTGTTCCATCGCGACGACCGCGGTGTCCATGGCGGCGGTCTTCGTTACGTCCCCGAGTGCGAACACACGTGGATGGCCGGGCAACCTCAGATCGGGCATCACCGAGAGGTAACCGTCGTGCCGCCAAGCGTTCGACAAGGTCGTCGACAGCATGCGCGACACCGGTTTCCGGCCGTAACACTGAAACCAGATGTCGGCGGTCAGGGAACGCCCGTGCCACGTGCTGGCGGCGAATCCGCTGGTGACACCCGTCATGGTGGGCGGATCGTGCCGTAGAGAGTCGCCGAGGATGATGTCGACGCCCATCTTCTCGAGTTGACCCCGAAGTTCGGCACGAAGTTGCCCGGCGAGCTCCGGATCGAAATCGGCGACGAAGCCTCCGGAGAGGACGTCCCTGGCGGGTTCCAGTACGGTGACCTGCTTATCGGGCCACTTGCTCTTGATCTCACCGGCCAATTCCAGGCCGACCGGGCCGGCACCCAACAGCAGGACCCGTCCCGCCCGGGCCAGCGCCTGGTTCGTGCGCTTATAGCGGTGAACACCGGCTTCGGCGTTCGTGTTGTACACCTTGGCCGGGAACGAATAGCTCGTACCGGTCGCGACGACGACGTAGTCGGCCGGTATCCACTCGCCGCCCATCGTCCGGACCCCGTCCGGTTCTACCGAAACCGCACGGTCACGAACCACTCGTCCTCGCTTGAGCAATCCGTCGTAAGGGAAGAACAACCAGTCCGCCCATGTGGGGTCCACGACCGCACGCAGTGCCGCCACATTGTGGACAAAAGCGTCCTTGGGTTCGATGAGAACCACGTTGACGTCCTCATCGAGGCTTTGGGCAACGGTGATTCCCCCATACCCTCCCCCGACAACGGCCACGGTCGCAGTCATGGGCTCTCCTGGTCTTTTTTAACCGTCTAAGGGTGCCTATAGGGTTGCCGTTCGAGCCAAGGCTGTCAACCGTCTGCGGTGACCTTCCGGGACAACGACGGCCGGTCGATATCGGCAGGCCACACAGTATTACCGACGAGTACGGGCATACCCGCCGGTATCGGCGTTACGAGAGTCACCGTGGCGCCGCCGAAGCCCACCGAAAAGCGTGTGGCCGCCGGACAACATCGGCCCGCCGCGAACGGCGGCACGTCGACCCCCACAGTTGCTCCACTATCGACGCAGGGCGTTCGGTGACCCCGGCGCCTCTTGGTCCGTTACAGCAACACGTTGTCGCTCAACGAACCCAGCGCCACGCCGCTGAGCCGACGATGCAGAGCAATCGCCTGTCCCTCGGTCAACGAGGCGACATGGTCGGCCGCCGCACGCAACCGGTCACCGTGCAGTTGGAGCTCCTCGGCGCGGTCGGCGGGCAACAGTTCACACGCCTCATACGTCCACCGCAACAATTCGGCGACAATACGTTGTTTACCGTGCCGCAGGCTTCGCATACTGGGCCGATCCACGACGTAAAACCACAGAAGCTCCTTCAACAGGTCGCAGACTTCACGTTTGTCGTCGGGAACCACCAGCCGAGCGCCGTGCCTGATCGGAACATCCCCCACCTCCAACCGCAGATCGGCGATCAGAAACGAGATGAGATCGGCGGTCCGCGAATTGACGGCGACCGCATCGTCGTGGCGGCCCAGGTACGGTGTGGGAACGATCAGCGTGCCACCGACCTCCCCCAACCGGGCGCGCGCCGAATCCCGGTCGAACGGCACGTCGGCCGCGTGGCGTTTTCGCTGGACATAGTCGAGAAACGCCGCAGTTTCCCGTTCGGAGTCGGCGCAGGCCTGCCCGTCGGGCGGAAACAGGGCCGCCAACGGGATCAAACCGGTGCGGTAGAAATCCTCGACGTCGTGGCACACATAGGTGACGTCATCGGCCCAGTCCATGATCTGTTCTTCGACCGGGACCGCGTCGTCGTCGCGTCCAGCCCTGATCCAATCGAACGCCTCACGGTCGGCGGCGTACACGCCCCATTTGCGGTGGCGGACCGCGTCTTCAGGTCCGGTCCGCAGCCACGGGTACTTCATCGACGCGTCCAGACAGGCACGGGTCAGATGCAGCCCTCGATGGCCGGAATACTTGTGGGCGGCCAGATAGGTCAGGACGCGCAATGTCTGCGCGTTTCCTTCGAAACTGTCGGGAACGCCCTCGCCGAGCCGCAACGAGTCCATGGTGATGCGCATGGCGTTCTCGCCGGCGTGCCCGAAGGGCGGGTGGCCGATGTCGTGCGCCATACACGCCGCCTCGACGAGCGCCGGATCCGGTCCACCGTACCGGCGAAGCATCCGTTCGGCGATCCGTCGTCCCAGCTGCGCCACCTTCATCGAATGGGTCAGCCTGGTGTGATAAATCCCGAGCTCGCCGCTGGCCACGACCTGGCTTTTACCGGCTAGGGCACGCCACTGTGTGGAGTAAAGGATTCTGTCCACATCGTGCTCGAACGGGCTGCGTTCGGTGTCGGCACGCCGCACCCCGAGGGAGTGCTGCTCCTGGTCTTCATCGCTGTACTCCACGACCCGCATGGTGCGAATGGTAAGCCGTGGTCACTCGTCACCGTCGGGTCAACGACCTCACGGGCCACAACAACCGCGCCAGGATCCGGTCCTCCGGGTCCGTGGGATGCACGTCGATCGCACGGGCGTAGCGGTCGTGTAGTCGGGCGTCGACGTCCTCACCCGCCCGACGGTGTGCCCTGGCCAGCAGGTCGTGTGCACACTTCTCCGCGTAGGGACGGTTCAACCGACGGGCAGCCGACAAACAACGCTGACCGACCGCGATCGCCTCCAGGTGCCTTCCCGACTCCAGTTGCAGAAACGTCAACGCCGCCAACCCGAACCACGTGTCGACGCGATCTCCCAGGCCTTCGCAGATGTCGATGCCCTCCCGCAACCGCAGACCCGCGTCGTCGAACTCGCGGAGTCCGCATTCGACCACACCGAGCAGTACCAGGTCGCTGCCGCTACCGGCACGATCGACCGGTTCCCGACGCAACGCCAATGCGCGGTGAAGACGATCGGCCGCCTCCGACCAATTTCCCAACAGTGCCTCGACCACGGCGATGTTGTGCATGGCGATGGGTGCCACATGCGGAGGAACCCCGGAATCGGACACCAACCGAGCACACTCCAGCAGTCGGTTCTTCGCAACCGTCAAGTCGTCACGACGAATCGCGGCCAACCCCAGGTCGTTAAGCGCCGAAACCTGGGCATACTCGTCGGTGTCCTCTCGAGCCGAGGCAAGCGCACGATCGATGTGTGTCGTCGCCTCGTCGAGTTCACCCAAATACAGCTCGACGCGGCCCCGTTGGATCAGGGCTCGCCGCAGAGCACCGGCGTCACCGACGTTTTCGGCGGCCGCGACCGCGTCCACGGCCAGGGCGCGTTCACGATGATATTCACCTCGCTTGCGCAGAATCCAGGACAGCGCGTCGGCTATCGCCACGGCGTACTGCGCCGTCACCGCGTCCTCGGCCGCCGCCATACGTGTCACGGCGATGATGTCCGGCAACGCCCGGTCCAGCCACGGTCCAACGTCCTCGGCCGCCGCCACCGACATGTTCACCACTCGTGCGGTTGCCAGCTCACTCCACGAGTGACGATGCCTCAGTCGGCTCCGTCCGGGCCGCAGCAACTCGTCGGCGAATATGGCGCACGCGGCGAAATACATGACCGCACGATGTTTCCACTGTGTCCGCTGCGCGGCGGTCATGCTTTCAAGAGCGTATTCGTAGGCGGTGGCCCGCACGAGGTCGTGAGGACGGTAACCGCCCGCACTGTCGGAGGTGATCAGTCGGGACCGTTCCAGACGAGCCAGTGCCGACACCGCCGCCTCGGGTTCGTCGGGGCACAGGATCGCGGCGACGACGCCCGGAACGATCGTCGGCAACGGCAACAGCCCCACCGCACAAAACGCCTTGGCGGCCAAGCGGTCGACGGCACCGCTTCCGGCAGAGATCAAGTCGTAACCGACACGGATGCTGGAACGCACTCCGACTCCGTCCATCTCCAGGACGGTCAACCGGTCACGGTGGTCGGCCAAGCTGGCCGCCAGCCGCTCCTGCGACAGGTCCGGCTCCCGCGCGAGTCGGCTTCCAGCCACGCACAACGCCAACGGTGAATGGTCGCAGTACGCTGCGATCCGATTGAACTGCTCCCGGTCGGCTCCCGCCCGACCGGCCACCCGGTCCAGGAGCGTGACCGCGTCGGCCGGCGTCAACGGCTCCAGCGCGAACCCGAGATTCACCGTGGGAAGCGAAAGCCGCTCCCGGCTGGTGACCACGACCCCTCCGGACGTCAACGCCGCAAGGATCGGATGGATCTGTCCCACGTCGACGACGTTGTCGAGAACGATCAACAGGTCACCGTTGTCGCCCAGTCGCCGCAGCATCGAAGCGGCCGCGTCCGGGTCGCTGGGGATGTCCGATTCGACAACCCGCAGGTTCAGTAGGCACCGGTGAAGCGCCTCGGTGGCGGTCAACGGTCTCAAGCCCGGCGACGACCCCTGTAGATCCACGTAGATCTGCCCGCCCGGATGATCGACGCCGACGTCGTGCGCCACCTGGATCGCCAACGTCGACTTACCGACACCTCCGGGGCCGTCCAACGCGACCACGGTCACGCCACCATCGGATCGTTCCGTCAGGGCCCCTCCCAGTCGGGCGCGTTCGGCCGACCTGCCCGTGAACACCGGCGACGGCGGCGGCAACGTGTGCGGTCCACGCACCACCCGGTCCACGTTTCGGGGCGTGGCGGGGCGAGCGGACGGGTTGTCCTGCAGGATCTCCAGATAGAGTTCGCGCAGTTCCGGGCCCGGTTCGACGCCAAGCTCGGTGGTCAGCCGCTGCCGCACGCGTGAGTATTCGCGCAACGCGTCCGATTTCCGGCCGCTGCGGTACAGCGCCAGTATGTACAGGCGGACGAGGGACTCCCGCAGTGGGTGAGCTTCGACGTCTTTCAGGAGCTCGGCCGCCACATCGCCGTGATCGCCCTGCGCGAGCTCCGATTCCATGAGCCGCTCGACGACGCGCAGCCTCTGCTCCTCCAAGCGAGTACGGGCGGCCTCGACGAAGGCTCCGGGTACCCCCTCCAAGGCCGGGCCGCGCCACAGACCGAGCGCTCGACGCAACGCGTCCGACCTGGCATTGTCGATAATGGTCTGTCGTGTCGTCGAGACCACGGCGACGAACTCGGCGGAGTCGAGCTCCGAAGGCTTCAGGTCCATCATGTACCCCGATGAGCCGCTGACGATCAACTCCCGGTTGCAGGCGTTACGAAATCGGCGTCGCAACGCCGAAACCGCAGCATGCACCTGAGTGGAGGCGGTCGACACGGGACGATCACCCCATACAGCGGCCACCATCGTGTCTGTCGTGACCGGACGGCCATTGTGAAGGAGCAGAAAGGTCAGCACCGAGCGCCATCGCGGGCGCTCGATGTGTACGTGGCGACCGTAAATCTCCACGTGGAGGGGGCCAAGAATGGCGAATCGCATGTTGCTCCTGACATTGAGGACCTCGATGCGGTTAGCAATCGGTTAGCCGACAGTTTCGAACCGTACTAGCCAGCATAGGCAGACTCGACCACATCCGCTCGGCATGATCCCCGAGAAATGCTGGGCTCCAAGGTAAGGAGACACACCATGTCCACAACCACCCTCACCCGCGCCTGGACCGACGTCGACTACCGCGCCGGACTGGCCACCGACGAACTCGACAAGCTCCACCACCCCGCCGGCGACATCGACGCCGAGCTCAACGAGCTTTTCATCCAGGAAGCGACCGCGGTCTCCAGCGACTGCACCAAGTGGTCGGGCCCCCAGCCCGGCGGCCGCTGCTGCTGCTGATTCGCGGCTGTATCGAATCCGTATACGGCGCGTCCGTCACCCATCCGCGGACGCGCCGCTCCACCGGAACGCACACCGCACCCCAAGGAGAGCCCATCGTGCCCGCGACCACCCTCACCCGCGCCTGGACCGACGTCGACTACCGCGCCGGACTGGCCACCGACGAACTCGACAAGCTCCACCACCCCGCCGGCGACATCGACGCCGAGCTCAACGAACTCTTCGTCCAAGAGGCCGCCGTCGACACCACGCACTGCACCCAGTGGTCGTACGTCCCACAGCGGGTCTGCTGCTGCTAGGTCGACGACCTGTATCGAATCCGTACATCGGGCCGTCACTCACCGCACCGAGCCGAACCGCAGCTCACGCAGTGGATCACGCCCGTAATCGCCGCCCGCTTAGGCGGAGGTTAGCCGCCGGTTATCTATCGCATCGCTGCGCGGCGGCACACTCGACACATTCGCTCGGCGTGACTGCCCGGAAGCGCCGAACCACACCCCCAAGGAGAGCCCACCATGTCCACGACCACCCTCACCCGCGCCTGGACCGACGTCGACTACCGCGCCGGACTGGCCACCGACGAACTCGACAAACTCCACCACCCCGCCGGCGACATCGACGCCGAGCTCAACGAACTCTTCATCCAAGAGGCCACCGCCGTATCGACTCAGTGCACCCAGCAGTCGATAGCCAACGTGCGGATGTGCTGCTGCTGATCGGTGAACGACGTGGGCGGGCACGGTCGTGCCCGCCCACGTCACAACGAAACGTTCGTCCCGCCAACGAAAGGACCACCGTGGTCGCCAACGCCGAAGACCGACCCGTGTTCTGCCGCGCCGCGCCACTGTCGGAGCGCCTTCGCAACGTCGCCGCGATCGTCGGCGACGCGTCCGCCGGTGGACGCCGGCTCGGGTATTGGCGTGACCGGCACCCGTTCTCAGAATCCGTCTTCTGGGACGAAAAGCTCCGGTCCGACGGCGTCGACGAGCCGCTGTTGAAGAACCTTCTCGGTGAGTCGACCGAGAGCCTTCACGGTCGGCTCGGGGACGCGGATTGGGCGGACTGGCTCACCGGCGGCCTCGACGATGACATCCGTCTTGAACTCGACGACTCCGATGAGGAACTCCCCTATTTCGCTCCGATCGCCTGCGACCTGTTGACGCCGACGATCCGGCGCCTCGAAACCGAACTGGCCGCCATGGCCGAAACCGCGACCGACTCCGGTTTCGACGCGGCAACGCTCATCCGGCAGCTGCAGGAGGAACTGTTGTGGTCCGTCCACACGATGTTCGGACGGACCATGGCGTTGGAGATCAACCTCGCTCGCACTCGTGGCGATCTCACCGGCGAGACCAGTGATGAACGGTTCGACCAGTTTCTCGACCGCCTTCGTGATCCGTTGAACCGGCGACGTCTGTTCGCCGACTATCCGGTGTTGGCGCGGCAACTCACCGTACGGGTACGCCAGTGGTATGACAACAGCCTGCGCATGGTCCGCAGAATCATCACCGATGCACCGTTGCTGTCGCAGGAGTTTACGGCGGGGGCGCCGCTGGGAATCCTCGAATCCATATCGATCAACGCCGGCGACCAGCACCGCCGGGGGCAGTCGGTGGCGATGGTCCGGTGGTCCGGCGGGCTCACTCTCGTGTACAAACCGCGCTCCATGAAGCTGGACATCGCGTTCGCGCGCCTACTGGATTGGCTGAACCGGGCCGGATTGCCACACGCCCTGACGGCGGCGCACTGCCTGGACCGCGGCGAATACGGCTGGAGCGAGCTCATCGTCACCTCACCGTGCGAGGACGTCGCCGGGGTGCGGCGCTTCTATCACCGGCAGGGCGCATTGCTCGCGTTGTTGGGTCTGATGCGCACCAACGACATGCACGCGGAGAACCTCATCGCGGTCGGTGAACATCCGGTGCTCGTCGACTTGGAGACACTGATGCAGCCGCAGCTGCCCAACAGCAACCCCCGCCAAACCGCCGCCGAGCATCTGGCGACGGAGGCTACGGCGACGTCCGTTCTCCACATCGGTCTTCTACCGACGCCGTCGTGGATCACTCGGGAGGGACGCGCCGTCGACATCAGCGGGCTCGGACACCGGCCGGGTCAACGTAGCTCCATGACCGTGCCGATGCTGTCCGATTTCGGAAAGGACACGATGCGCATCACGATGGAACGGGTCGACATGGAGTTGCCGGACCATCGACCGGTCGCCAAGGACACACCGTTGAACCTGCTCGACTACGCCGACGATCTCGTCGAGGGGTACACCCGGATGCATCGGCTGTGCCGGGAGCGGCGTGACGACCTGTTGGCCGAGGACGGTCCGTTGGAGGCGTTCCGTGGTACCGAGGTGCGAGTCCTGGTCCAGTCGACCATCGTTTACGCGACCCTGTTGCGGACCGGTTTCCACCCCGACGTGCTACGAGACGGTCTCGACCGGGACAAGATGTTCGACTTCCTGTGGCGTCGAGTCGACCAGACGCCCGATCTGGCGGCCACCATTCCCGCCGAACGCCGCGACCTGTGGCGCAACGACGTTCCGTTTTTTACCGCCGAGACCGACGGCGACCGGTTGATCGACTCCGACGGCGCCCCGGTGCCCGGATTGACGGTCACGCCGGGCCTCGAACTCGTCCGCAAAGCCTTGTTCGCGTGGGACGAGGAACACCTTGCCGGGCAGCTCACCCTCATCAAGGGGGCCCTGGCGGCGGCAACCATGAACAACAGCGACCAGTACGACTACCCCGACTACGGCGTCCCGGAGCCGAGCCGGTCCGCGCCACACGATCGACTGGTGGAAACAGCCGTTCGTCTGGGCGACGAGCTGCATTCACAGGCGTTCAGGTCTCACGCCACCGCCCAGTGGTTGGGCTTGAACTCGCACATGGGACGCAACTGGCGTCTTGGTCCACTGTCACCCGACCTGTTCAACGGCATTTCGGGCGTGACCCTGTTCCTCGCGGAGCTGTCTCGCGCCTCCGGTGAGGAACGGTTCGCGAGGTTGGCTCACCACGCCCTCGTGACCTTGAAACATCAGATCAATCGCGAAGGCACCCACACTCTTCACGGCATGGCGGGGCTGCCGGGTATCGCCTACACGTTGTGTCGATTGTCGGAACTGTTGAGCGACGAGTCGTTGCACGGGCTGGCACTCGAACTGACCGCGCGTACTCTTCCCGAGGTCTCCGCCGACGCGGAGTTCGACATCGTCGCCGGCGGTGCGGGCACGATCGCGGCGCTGCGGATCGTCCACACGCTGCACCCGGGCGGGCCCGCAGCCGATGTCATTCGCGCCGCCGCCGACCATTTGGTGCGGTCGGCGCAATCGTTCGGCAAGGGCGTCGGGTGGATGCCGGCCCTCATCACTCAGAACAACCTGGCGTCACAGCCGCTGTCCGGTTTCGGTCACGGCACCGGCGGTATCGCCTGGGCGTTGGGCGAAGCCGCGCATCTGCTGGGCGAGCCCCGATACGCCGAGGTCGCGCGTACCGCCTTGGACTACGAACGCGAACTGTTCGACCCCCAGACTCACACGTGGAGTGACGTCCGGGCTCCCGACGGCCAGGCGACGATCAACGCCTGGTGCCACGGTTCGGTGGGCATCGGGCTGTCGCGGTTGGGTGTTCGCGAGACGCTGTTCACCGACGACACGTCCGAGGTCGACGCCGATATCGACATCACTCTGGCCGGTGCCCGCCGGGACGGGTTCGGGATCTCGCATTCGCTGTGCCACGGTGACGCGGGAGCCGTCGACCTGTTCCTGTCGGCGGGTGCGTCTTTGGACCGGCAGGCGTTGCGGGACGAAGCCGGCCGTCACGCCGCCGCGATGCTCCACACGATCGACGAACGGGGGTTCCTGTGCGGCCTCCCGTACGGCCAGGCCGCCCCCAGTCTGATGGTCGGGTTGTCGGGTATCGGGTACCAGCTACTTCGCGTCGCCGACCCGGACCACGTGCCGTCGGTCCTCTCCCTGTCGGTTCCGGGCCGACACGGTCGCCCGTAGGTTCGGCGAACATGCCCGGACTTCTCGACGAAGTACAGCAGCCCGTTGGCCGCCTCAGTCCTCGCCGCCAGCTGTGGCTCACGTGGCAGGCTTTGCGCATGGTGTGGGCCAGCGCCCCACGTGACTTCTGCCTGGTGGCCGCCGGCGCGTTGATCACCGGGGTCGGCGCCGGTGCACAGGTGATGTTGACCAACGGTGCGCTACAGGGCGTTCTGTCCGGGTCGGCCGATGCGGGGCTGCCCACGACGGCCGTGCTGTACCTACTGGCTCTGGTCGCGGTCACCGCGGCGTTGAAGTTCACCGCGTCGTTCCAGAGCGAACGCGAACGTATCGTTGGGGAACTCGTCGCCCGACATGCCCAGACGCAGGTATTGGAGGTCGCGGCGTCGAAACGGCTCGAGTCCTTTGAGCAACCGGAGTTCTACAACAGACTCGAACGTGCGACGGTCACCGCCGAGATGCGTCCGGTGCAGCTGGCCTCGGGGCTGTTGGGAACGATCAGTTCCGGTGTGGCGACCCTCGGGGTTCTCGTTGCGTTGCTGGTGATCAGCCCGTGGCTGGGCCTTATGCTACTGGTGTCGGCTGTTCCACTGTGGCTGGCTACCGGCAGGTCCAACCGCATGCTGTACGCGTTCAACTTCCGTATGACCCACCTGGACCGTAGCCGGGCATACCTGTCCTACCTCGTCACCAGTCGTGAGAACGCCGCCGAGTTGCGCGCCTGCCAGGCGAACCCGTTTTTGCGCGGCTACATCGACGACCTGTACGACCGACGCATCGACGGCGTGCGGCACATGACCCGTCGCCGAATCCTGGCGACATCGCTGGGAAACGCGGCCAACGCCGTCGTCGTCATGGTGGTCATGCTGCTGGCGGTGTTCATGGTCTCCCGCGGCTGGCTGACCCTGGCCGAAGCCGGTGCGGTATTCGTGGCGATCGCGTTGGTGAGCCAGCGACTGGCCGCCGCCTCCGACAGCGTGCTGAGGTTGCACGAAAGCATCCTGTTCGTCGAAGACCTGGTGGGTTTCATCGAGCAGGAGGAAGGTCCCGGCCCCGACCCGGAGGATCGGCCGAGCGCACCGTTGAACACCATTCGCCTCGACAACGTGGCTTTTCAGTACCCGAGTGGCACATCCCACGCGCTCCACGACGTCGACATGGAGTTCTCCGCCGGGCAGGTCATCGCACTCGTCGGTGAGAACGGCTCGGGTAAGACCACTTTGGCCAAGGTGATTGCGGGCCTGTACCAGCCGACCGGCGGCACGGTCCGGTGGGACGATCAACGGCTTACCGAAGAGGTCGCGTTGGCGCGTCGTCACCAGGTCGGAGCCATGTTCCAGGACTTCGTCCAATATCGGCTGTCCGTGGCGGACAACATCGCCATGGGCAGACCCGGTCGACGCGACGACGACGAATCCGTGCGTGACGCGGCACGCCGCGCAAAAGCTCACGAGTTCATCGAAGCCCTCCCCGACGGCTACGACACCCAGTTGGGTAGTCAGTTCCTCGGCGGGCTCGAGCTGTCCGGTGGTCAATGGCAACGGCTGGCACTGGCGCGCGTCTTCTTCCGAGACGCCGACCTGTTGATTCTCGACGAACCGACCTCCGCACTCGACCCGCGCGCCGAACGTGAACTGTTCGACGACATCCGGTCACTGTGCAACGGCCGCACCGTGCTGCTGATCTCCCACCGGTTCGCCAACGTGCGATCCGCCGACAGGATCTTCGTTCTCGCCAACGGTCGTGTGTGCGAATCCGGATCTCACGACGAACTGATGGCCGTCAACGGTCGCTACGCGGAACTTTTTCGTCTACAGGCCGACGGTTATCACGAAACGAGGCAACCGCTGTGAGCATCGATTTCACTCCGTTGCGCCGCCGGATGACGGGCGACGTCATCCTGCCCGACGAGGCGGCGTACGACCGCATCCGCAAGTGGTTCATCGGTTGCCTGACCGAGACGCTGCCGCAGGCGATCGCGTTGTGCCGCACCCCCGGAGACGTTCACGCCGCCGTCGTGTTCGCCCGCGAACACGACATGCCGTTCGCGTTGCGCAGCGGCGCCCACAGTTTCGCCGAGTTCTCGGTCTGCGACGGCCTGGTCATCGACATGGACGAGCTTGACGGCATCGTCGTCGACGGCGACACCGTGACGACCGGCCCCGGTGTGCGAATCGGACAGTTGGCCGACGTACTCGCCGACCACGGCCGCGTTGTTCCTTTCGGATGGTGCACGATGGTCGCCGTCGCCGGATCGTCCATGGGCGGCGGTTTCGGACCGCTCGGACGGTATTACGGGCTGGCCTGCGATCACCTCGTCGCCGCGGACGTCGTCTTGGCCGACGGCACCACCGTCAGGACGACCGACGAGCACGAACCCGACCTGTTGTGGGCGCTGCGGGGAGCCGGAGGCGGCAATTTCGGGGCCGTAACGTCGTTGACGTTTCGCACCCGCCCCAGTGTGCCGGCGATCGATGTCGCCGCATGGTGGCCGGCCGAACACGCTGCGGCCGTCATCGACGGATGGCAACGCTGGGCACCGACCGCGCCGCGGCACGTCAACGCCGAATTGGTGCTTCGCTGCTGGCCGGACCCCGATTCCGAACCCATCCTGTCGGTGTTCGGGCTCATGGTCGACACCTCGGGCGGCCAGGCGAACCGACACGTCGCCGACCTGGTGGACCTCGTGGGTATGGCACCGCAACGGGTCACCTATACCGAACTGTCCGCCCGTGAACTGCCGACACACCACACCTTTGCCGGTGAACCCGTGGGTCACGCCAAGTTCGGCGGCCGTCCCGCCGAATACGATCACGGCGTACGGTTCGTCAAGTCCGAGTTCTTCGACGGACCCGCACCGCGTGACGCCGTCGCCGAACTGGCGGAACACCTGCTACGCGACCGCAGCGCCGGACAACAACGCGAGCTCGAATTCATCCCGTGGGGCGCGGAGATCGGGCGCCCCTCCCCGACGGATACGGCCTTTGTTCACCGTGGCGCCGGTTTCCTGTTGGAGCACACGGTGCAGGCTCAAGGGTCTGCCACGCTCCAAAACGAATCACTGAAATGGGCGAGGCGCTCCAAGGAAATCCTCGCTCCGTGGGGGAACGGCCGCGTCTACCAGAACTATCCCGATCGTGACCTGGACGACTGGACGCGGGCCTACTACGGCGACAACATCGATCGGCTGCGCCGGATCAAAACGGCATACGACCCGGACAACATATTCCACTTCGAACAGTCGATCCCGCCGGATTAGTCAGCCCGGCGCACGCAACGGTTCGGACAGTTCCGCAGCGAAAAAGTCGAGGAACCCGTCCGGGTCCGGTCCCGCGTTCATGAGTACCACGTGGTCATACCCGGCCGCGACATGATCACGGACCCCGGACACGTACGGCTCCACGCGCGGTCCACACACGAACCGTTCGGCAACGTCGGAACTCGTGATGTACGCACTCGCAGCGTGGAAGTTGACCGGATTCGGCAGCTCGGCCATCACCTTCCAGCCCGTCAACGCCCACCTGGTC
>DXGR01000145.1 GCA_019113825.1 Candidatus Stackebrandtia excrementipullorum
CGCCTACGAAGTAGGTAGGCAAGCGGGACTGCAACGCAGTCAGGGACGCGCCCGGGCAGCGCGGGAGTATCCGCCGCCGCCGGGGGTGTTTATTACGAGTAGATCTCCGCTTGTCACGTCGACGGAGTCGCAGCCCTTCAGAGGACTGGACGAGCCGTCGGCGTGTTCGATCCATTGTGACCCAAGCTCGCCGGGTTCGCCTCCGTTCATGCCATAGGGACGGACGCGTCGGTGCCCGCTTAGGAGGGTTACGGTCATCGGTTCCGTGAAGCGGATTCGGCGGGTCGCGCCGTCGCCCCCTCGGTGGTGTCCTTGACCGCCGCTGCCTCTCCTGATCGAGAACTCCTCGAGACGTACCGGGAACCGGAATTCGAGTACTTCGGGGTCGGTGAGTCTTGAATTCGTCATGTGGGTTTGTACGACGTCGGTCCCGGGGTGGTGGGCGTCGGCTCCGGATCCGGAGGAGATCGTTTCGTAGTACTGGTGTCGTTCGTTGCCGAAGGTCAGGTTGTTCATCGTCCCGGCGCCTTCGGCGCGTACTCCCAGGGCGGCGTAGAGGGCACCGACGACGGCTTGTGAGGTTTCGACGTTTCCGGCGACGACCGCGGCCGGGTATACGGGCGCGAGCATGCTCGGTTGTGGAACGGTGATGTGTAGGGGGCGTAGGCAGCCGGAGTTCAGGGGTATTCGGTCGTCGACCAGGGTGCGGAACACGTAGATGACTGCGGCGGTGACGACGGCCGGGGGCGCGTTGAAGTTGCCGGGTAGTTGGGGTGAGGTGCCGGTGAAGTCGATGTGGGCGCTTCGGGTCGTGTTGTCGACCTTGACGTGTACGACGATGGTGGCGCCGCTGTCCATTTCGTATTCGTAGTGGCCGTCGGCGAGGTGGTCTATGACGCCGCGGACGGCTTCTTCCGCATTGTCCTGCACGTGTGCCATGTAGGCACGTACGACGTCGAATCCGAAGTGGTCGACGAGGGCGCGCAGTTCGGTGACGCCGGTGTTGTTGGCGGCGAGTTGGGCGCGCAGGTCGGCGAGGTTGTCGGTGGGGTTTCTGGACGGGTGGGGCCCGCTGCCGAGAAGTTCTCGCAGCTCGTCGTGTCGCATGCGTCCGTCGCGGGCGAGGAGGAAGTCGCTGATGAGGACGCCTTCTTCTTCGACGTGTGTCGAGAACGCGGGCATCGACCCGGGAGTGATGCCGCCGACGTCGGCGTGGTGGCCGCGTGAGGCGACGTAGAAGCGGATGTTGTCGCCGTCGGGGTCGAACACGGGTGTGATGACGGTGATGTCGGGCAGGTGGGTTCCGCCCGCGTACGGGTTGTTGAGCACATACGAGTCGCCGTCTCGCATGGTTCCGGCCCGGTTGTCGATGATGGTGCGTATGGATTGGCTCATGGAGCCTAGGTGGACCGGCATGTGTGGCGCGTTGGCGATGAGGTCGCCTTCGTCGTCGAAGACGGCGCAGGAGAAGTCGAGTCGTTCCTTGATGTTGACGGAGTTTGCGGTGGCGCGAAGCCGGTGGCCCATTTGTTCGGCGACCGACATGAACAGGTTGTTGAACAGTTCGAGCATCACCGGGTCGGCGTGTGTGGGGTCGATGTGTTCGGTGTCGGCGGCGGTCACGCGTTGCAGCATCATGTCGCCGGCGGCGGTGATGTCGGCGCGCCATCCGGAGTCGACGACCGTGGTGGCGCCGGACTCGGCGACGATTGCGGGGCCGTGAACGATGTGCCCGGGCCGCAGGTCACGTCTGCGGTGGAGGTCGACTTGTAGCCATCGTCCGTTTTCGTACATCGGTACCTGCTCGTACGCGACGGCGGGGGCGGGTTCGACGGCGTCGGTGTCGCCGGTCGGGAGCTGTCCCGCGGGTGAGACGACTTCGACGGCGACGGTTTCGATGACGAGTGGACGTTCGGGCATGAGGAACGAGAACATGCGTCGGTAGCGGTCGGTGAAGTCGGCTTCCATCGCGGTGAGGTTGTCCAGGTCGACGGCGACCGCGGTGTCGGTGCCGGTGTATTTGAGGTGTACCCGGACGGTGGTGACGAGGTTGGCCGTGTCGAGGCCCTGTTGTCGGAGTTCTTCGACGGCGTCGTCGGCCAGTTCGGCGGCCCGGTCGCGGGCGAGGTCGAGCCCTTGAGCGTCGAACGGCGTTTCGACCGCTAGTTCCCGGGTGGCCGTGATGTCGGCCAGGCCCATGCCCAGCGCCGACAGCATTCCCGACTGTGGGTGGATGAAGACACTGGTAATGCCGAGGGCGTCAGCGACGGCGCATGCGTGCTGGCCGCCGGCTCCACCGAAGGCGGCAAGCGTGTATTCGGTGACGTCGTGTCCTCGTTGCACCGATATTTTTTTGATGGCTTCGGCCATGTTCGACACGGCGATGCGGCGGAATCCTTCGGCGACGTCTTCGCCTTTGCGTCCGTCGTCGATGCGCTCGGCGAGGTCGGTGAAGGCTTCGGCGACGGTGTCCCGGTCGAGGGGTTGGTCACCGTTGGGACCGAACACGGCCGGAAAGTGGGCGGGCTGGATCAGGCCGAGCAGGAGGTTGGCGTCGGTGACGGTGAGCGGGCCGCCACGCCGGTAGCAGGCAGGCCCCGGTACGGCGCCTGCCGATTGTGGTCCGACGCGGAACCGGGAACCGTCGAAGTGCAGGATCGATCCGCCGCCTGCGGCGACGGTGTGGATGCTCATCATGGGTGCGCGTAGCCGTACTCCGGCGACCTCGGTGTCGAATTCGCGTTCGAACTCTCCGGCGAACCGGGACACGTCGGTGGACGTTCCGCCCATGTCGAATCCGATGACGCGTTCGGCTCCTGCCGCCTGCGCGGTTCGTGCCATCCCGACGATGCCGCCGGCGGGCCCGGACATGACGGCGTCCTTGCCGCGGAACAGGTCTGCCGAGGTCAGCCCGCCCGAGGAGCGCATGAACTGGACCGCGACGCCGGGAAGTTTGTCGGCGACGGCTTCGACGTAGCGCCGGAGAATGGGTGAAAGGTAGGCGTCGGCGACGGTCGTGTCGGTGCGTGACACAAGCTTCATCAGTGGACTGACCTCGTGGGACAACGAGACCTGCTCGAACCCGAGGTCGGTGGCGATGTCTCCGATGCGACGTTCGAGCCGGGTGTGCCGGTAACCGTGGAGAAGGCACACGGCGACGCTGGTGATGCCGCGGTCTCGTGCCGCGGTCAGGTCGGCGATGAGACGGTCTTCGTCCAGTGGCACGAGTTCTTCACCATCGGCTGTGACTCGTGCGTCCACTTCGACGGTGTGGGTGTGGAGAAGCTCGGGTAGTTCGATGTGCTGGGCGAAGATGTGGGGCCTGTTTTGGTATCCGATACGTGCGGCGTCGGCGAATCCCTTGGTGGTCACCAGGAGTGTGGGTTCACCGTTTCGTTCCAGTAGGGCGTTGGTGGCGACCGTGGTTCCCATGCGGACGACGTCGACGGCGTCGACGGGGATGGGCCGTCCCGTCGGTACGTCGAGTATTCGGGCGATGCCTTCGATGGCGGCGTCGTCGTAGGCGTCGGGGTTTTCGGACAGAAGTTTCAGGGTTTGCAGGCGCCCGTGAGGGTCGCGTGCCACCAGGTCGGTGAAGGTTCCGCCACGGTCGATCCAGAACTGCCAACGTGCTGCCATGGGGTTCATTGTGCCCGCTTGGGGTCGGCGGCCGCGGGGAACCGGGGACCGGTGATCTCGTGATCCCAACGAGCAGGCGCAAACCGGTACGCTTGAGTACTTATCCGTCGGTGAGAAGGAGATCGCGGCGATGGGAATGGGCGGAAGCATCTTCTTTCTCGTTCTCGGTGCGATCCTGGCGTTTGCGGTCAGGGTGGAGCCGGATTGGATCGATTTGGGCATCACCGGCTGGATATTCATGATCGCCGGCGTGATCGGCATCATCCTGACCAGCTGGTTCGCTAAGCGGAAACGTCGGCTGCATCACGAGATTCACCAGACGTATCAACAGGATCGGATGGCGCGGCGGCAGGCTGTGCGGCGTGCCGACGCCGCCGCGGACAACGGTCACTCGAATGCCGTTTACGACGCCGAGGAGCCCGTGTAGTCGTCGGTTGGCACCGCAATGGACGACTCAAAAGAGCGGTCGTTCGATCGTGTGGCAACGAACGGGCGCATAGGCCGGTTCTAAAATCCGATGGCCTCGTCCACTCAGAGGAATGCAACGTATTCGGCCTTTGGTGTGCGGTTTTGGTCCAGGCGAACGGAACCGGAGTAATGATCTTGAAAAATCGCGTCCCCATGGTTCCCGTGCACGTATTCATCGGATACACTTCAACCCACACCATGGTGCCGGGCTCCGGCTCTCCTCCCGTGGAGCCGCAGCCCCGACTCCGGTTCTTTATCCGTGTTGAACCCGAGTCCCCCCGCCCCGGCCGTTCCCCCGTGCCGCCGGGGCGGGCCCAATCTTTTGCGGGATTTTCAGCAAACTAGAACTACCTTTTAGTATTGCCCAGCCGCGCCCGTTAGTCATGTCACATTCATATGTGGCACTCCACAGTCACACGTTCTGTGGTGAATTCGATGCACCACTTTCGGCAACCACGGTTAAATAACTTGTTTCGTGATCTTAGAAACGATCATTTAACTCACCGTTCTGTTACGCCATGTTCAAACGGCTGTTCGCGGTGTTACCGAAGGTTCGGCGCGTACAAGGTCCACCGGTGTGTGGACGTCCGAATTGAAGACACGCGATTGTCGCCCCCTGTGCACTCCCGTTGTCCACAGGTTTCCGGTTATCCACAGGCTTTGTTCGGCGCACACCCCGACGGGCCCACCACAGCGCGGGCAACGACTACAACAACCGATGTCCGTGGTGGCGTCGGCCCACAGTCACCGCACACGCTGTCGACATGAACCAAGGGCTGTTTTCTTCCTCAATCGACATTTCACTGAGCAACCCCGCCGAGCTCGTCTCGGCGGTCCCGTTCCTTCTCGGGTACCCGCCCGTCGACAGCATCGTTCTCATAGGCCTCGACGGTGAACGGATCGCCGTCACCGGGCGGGTAGCCCTACCCGGGGCCGACGAGCCTCTAGAGGGTTTCGCGACGATCGCCCAGGCACTGCGCAACAACGACGTCTCCGCCGCGATCGTCATCGGTTTCGGGCACCCCGACCAGGTCACGCGATGCATCGACCACTTGCGTGAGGCCATAGCCGACCTCGAGGTCGAACTGGTTGACGCGCTGCGTGTCACCAACGGCCGCTATTGGTCGTACCTGTGCGGGGACCTCCGGTGTTGCCCGGCCGAAGGCCGTCCGCTGGATATCGACGACACCGCCATCGCCGCCGAGTTCACCGCCGCCGGTGCGCAGGTCAAATCCGACCGCGATACCGTGCTGCGTCAACTGGACGCGGTGACCGGACCCGAACGGGATGCCATGAACACCGCGATCGCGCGCGTCACGGAAGTGCTCGGCGACCCCGTCGACGAACGTCTCCTGAGGGAACGCGGCAGATCGATCCTGGCTCGCTGCGCGGACACGCTGGAGCTTCCCGGTCATGAGGACTCGGCGTGGCTGTCCATGGCGCTACCGGACGAGGCGATTTTGGACGAAGCGATGATGAGTGTCGATCAGCATCCGCCCGACGGCGACTCGACGGCGCTATGGGTGTGGCTGACCCGCCATGCCGGCCCGGAGCATCGGGCATTGTGCGCGGCCGTGTTGTCCTATGCCGCGTGGCGGTGCGGCAACGGGGTCGTCGCCGGCGAGGCCGCTCGGATCGCCGGCGAGCACGAGCCACGCCATCACCTGACCGACGCGATGCTCCAGATCCTGTGCAACGGGGTGCCGCCGTGGGCGGATGTGGAATCGTGACGTTCGCTAAGCGGCCTGGTCACCGGCCTCGGCTATGCGTTCGAATCCGCTATAGATGTTGCAGTGGCCGCCGCGTACGAAACCGGCGACGGTCATCCCCCAGCGCGCTGCGAGGTCGATGGCCAAGGTACTCGGCGCCGATACCGCGGCGATCACCGCGATACCCGCCATCGCCGCCTTCTGCACGATCTCGGCGCCCACGCGACCGCTCACCGCCAACAGGGTTTCAGACAGCGGTAGACGGTCTTCGCGCAGAGCCCACCCGACGACCTTGTCGACCGCGTTGTGTCGGCCGACATCCTCACGAACGCACAGAAGCCGCCCGTCGGCGGTGAACAGTGCGGCCGCGTGTAGGCCGCCGGTGCGGTCGAAGACGCGTTGGGAGGCACGGAGTTTGTCCGGCAGGTCGATGATCGTCTCCACCGGGACGACGAAGGAGTCCGCGGCCACGTCGTAACGCAGTGACGGCGTGAGGTGTTCCCACAGAGCGGCGATGTTGTCGGTCCCGCAGGCTCCGCACGCACTCGAGATGCTGAAACGCGACCGAGGTGGCGGAGCGGGAACCCGCAGGGTCACGTCCAGCACGTTCAGATCGCTGTCGACGCAGTGTTTTGCGGTACCGGTGTCGGCGGCGGCGGTGATGACCGATTCGGAGTGCAACAGTCCCAACGCCAGGTCGACGTCGTCGCCGGGGGTGCGCATCGTAACGCTGTAGGCGTCACCGTTCAGTTGTACCTCCAATGGTTCTTCGACCACGAGCGTGTCGGCGCGGTAGCGGCCGCCGTGGTCACTGAACCGCAGAATTCGACGGCGGTCGCTGACTCGTCCCATGAGGCGACGTTATCCCGATCGTCCGGAGGGCGGTCACCGGCGGTACGGTGACCACTGTGGTGACCTCGCCCGAAGACCACGGTGCACCGCAACCTCGGTCGGACACGGGCCGGACGCAGCGGTACGCCGTCGTCGTCCTCGCAGGCGGAGGGTCCACGCGCATGGGCGGGGTCCCGAAGCCGGAGTTGCCGGTGGGCGGGCGAAGCCTGATGCGGCGGGTTCTGGACGCGGTGCCGGATGCGAAACCACGGATCGTGGTCGGCGACGTGTCCGGTCGTGGGTTCATTGTGGCTGTTGAGGATCCACCCGGGTCGGGGCCGGCTTACGCACTGCGTACCGGGTTGGGACATGTTCCCGACGCGGTGGGGTTGGTCGCGGTGTTGGCCGCCGATCTGCCGTTTTTGACGCCGGAGGTGATCACCGGGCTCGTCGACGCCATCGGGGTGGACGAGGACGGCGCGGTCCTGGTCGACCATCACGACCGACCACAGTGGTTGTGCGGTGTGTGGCGTACCGCTGTCCTGAAGGAACGCATCGAGGGGGTCTCACCGGGAACCGGGATGCGGCAGGTGTTGGGGGATCTGCGATACGCGCGCGTCCATTGGCTCGACGGCGATCTGCCCGCGTGGTTCGACTGTGACACACCTCAGGCTTTGGAGTACGCGCGTCGCCTTGACCGCGAGTTTCGTCGCCGCTCATGAGGTCCGTGTGACAAATCCCGCGTTGTGAGCGGTTGGAGGCGGCTCTATCGTGTGAACTGACCGGTACCAACGACTCTAGGACTGGATCACGCATGGCACTGCCGCCGACGGGCTCCGCACGCCCGGGTGAAGCCGCAAGCCGTCTCGACGTCGGAGTGATCTCCGCCGGGCGGGTCGGCTCCGCGTTGGGCGCTGCTCTGGCCCGGGCGGGGCACCGTATCGTCGCGTGTAGCGCCGTTTCGGACGCGTCGAAGGCTCGAGCGGCCCGACTGCTCCCGGAGGCGCGGATCATGTCGGCCGACGAGGTCGCCGCGCACGCGGATCTGTTGATCATCGCGGTTCCCGACGACGCGATCGGTGACCTGGTCGCCGGTCTGGCCGGCGGGGGTCATCTTCAGCCCGGTCAGCTTGTCGCCCACACCTCTGGGACGTATGGAGTCGAGGTACTGCGTCCGGCGGCCGCGGTCGGCACTCTCAACATGGCGTTGCATCCGGTCATGACGTTCACGGGTCGAAGTGAGGACCTGGAGCGGCTTCAGGGTGTGTCGTTCGGTGTCACCGTGGACGAGCCGCTGCGGATGGTCGCCGAGGCCCTGGTTTTGGAGATGGGTGGCGAAGCCGAGTTCGTCGCCGAGTCCGACCGCCCGCTGTATCACGCGGCGTTGTCTCACGCCGCCAATCATCTCAATACACTGGTCAACGAGGCGTGCGATGTTTTGCGCGCCGCCGGGGTGGTGCATCCGGAGCGGATGTTGGCGCCGGTGTTGTCGGCGTCGTTGGACAACACCCTGCGGTTGGGGGATGCGGGCTTGACGGGTCCGATTTCACGGGGGGATGCGCAGACGGTGTCGGCTCACTTGAGCGCGCTGTCGGCGGCCACACCCGAATCGGTATCGGCGTATTTGACTATGGCGAGACGCACAGCCGATCGTGCCATCGCCGCGGGCCGTCTATCCGTTGACGATGCTGAACCCCTGTTGGGAGTTCTGGCAACCCGAGACCAAGGAGATGCCCGATGAAGGTGGTGACCGACCGCGCGACCCTGACGCAGGCCAGGTCCACCCTGGACGGCACGATCGCGCTCGTACCCACGATGGGGGCTCTGCACGACGGGCACCTGTCGCTGGTCCGGGCCGCTCACGCCGCCGGAGCCGACCACGTGATCGTGTCGATTTTCGTGAACCCGTTGCAGTTCGCTCCGGGTGAGGATTTCGAGACCTACCCGCGTGACATCAACGCCGACGTCGACATGTTGGCGGCCGAAGGCGTGTCGCTGGTGTTCACGCCAACGCCCGACGTCGTGTACCCGTCCCAGCCTCGGGTGCGGATCGCCCCGGGCCCCGGCGCGGAGATTCTCGAAGGCGCGTCCCGTCCGGGATTCTTCGCCGGAGTGCTGACGGTGGTGACGAAACTGTTCCACCTGACCGGGCCCGACATCGCGGTGTTCGGTGAGAAGGACTACCAGCAGTTGGTGTTGATCCGGCAGCTGGTCACCGACCTGGACCTGCCGGTACGGATCGTGTCGGCGCCGACGGTGCGTGACGTGGACGGTCTGGCCAAGTCCAGCCGTAACGCCTACCTGTCCGCCAACGAACGCGACACGGCGCAGGCGCTGTCCCGGGCCCTGTCGGCCGGTGCCGCCGACGGTGCGGACCCGGTGGCCGCCGCCGCGAAGGTCCTGGCCGACGCCGGTGACGTCGACGTCGACTATCTTGCATTGACCGGCCCCGACCTGGACGCCCCGATCGCCGGCGGTGAGGCCCGGCTCCTGGTGGCCGCAACGGTCGGTTCGACCCGGCTGATCGACAACGTTTCGGTGAGTCTTTCGCCCGAGTTCACCGCTCCCATCAAGCACGCGTGACCCGCCCAATCGAACGGAGAACCCTCATGCTGCGGACCATGCTCAAATCGAAGATCCATCGAGCCACGGTGACGCAGGCCGACCTGCATTACGTGGGCTCGGTGACCGTGGATCAGGATCTGCTCGACGCGGCCGACATCATCGACGGCGAACAGGTCGCGATCGTCGACATCACGAACGGTTCGCGGCTGGAGACCTACGTGATCCCGGGGGCTCGGGGCAGCGGCGTCATCGGTATCAACGGCGCGGCGGCACGGCTGATCAACACCGGTGACCTGGTGATTCTGATCTCATATGCCGCGATGGACGACACCGAGGCGCGTACGTTCCGGCCGTCGATCGTCCATGTCAACGAACGTAACGAGATCATCGAGCTGGGCGAGGACCCGTCGGCGGCGCCGAAGGGTGTCGCCGGCTCACCGGTCCCGAGTCCAATGGCCGTGCGTGACGCTGAACATTCTCCGGTACCGCGGGCCGAGCCGAATCGCTAAGGTCAGCGGTTATGACCGACGAGAAGAAACCCGAGGCTGCGGACGTGAAGGCCGACAAGCCGGAGCCGACCGACGACCTGGTGGAGACGACGCACACACTGGGTGACCTGACCTATAAGGCCACGACCGGGCGCATCGTGTTGCGCGAGGAGGTCGTGGAGGACGACAAGTTCACCGGGCACAAGGCCAAGGCGGAGGTGTCGATCACCTCGTACGTGCTGGAGGGTGTCGACGTGCGGGAACGTCCGGTGACGTTCGCGTTCAACGGTGGCCCGGGTTCGTCGAGCGTGTGGCTGCACATCGGACTTATGGGTCCCAAGCGCGTGGTCATGGGTGACGCGGGGGCGTTGACGCCGCCGCCGTACGGGTTGACCGATAACCACGAGACGTTGCTGAAGCATTCGGATCTGGTGTTCATCGACCCGATGTCGACCGGGTATTCCCGGGCTGCGACGGGCGAGAAGGCGAAGGCGTACCACGGTTTCACCGGTGACCTGGAGTCGGTCGCCGAGATCATTCGACTGTGGACAACGCGTAACAACCGCTGGTTGTCGCCGAAGTACCTCGCCGGTGAATCGTACGGCGGGACACGCGCCGGCGCGTTGGCAGACCACCTGCAAATGCGGTACGGAATGTTCCTCAACGGGCTCATGCTCATCGCGCCCGCATTGGACATGGCGACGTTGCGCTTCACCGAGGGCAACGACGGCCCGTACTTCCACTTCCTCCCGACCTACGCGGCGATCGCCCACTACCACGGGCTTCACGAGGGACGCACTCTCGAGGACGTCGTCGAGGAGGCCAAACGGTACGCGGCCGACGAGTTCCCGGTCGTGTTGGCGAAGGGCTCCCGCTTGAGCGCCGAGGAGCGCGCTGCCGCCGTGTCGAAGCTGGCGTCGTTGACGGGCCTGTCCGAGGAGTACGTCGACGGCGTGAACCTGCGCATCGAGCACGTTCGCTACTACACCGAACTGCTGCGTCACCGTCGTCTCGTGGTGGGTCGTCTCGACTCGCGGTTCACCGCGCCCGACTCCGACTACGGGCGTGAACATTTCTCGTCCGACCCGTTCTTCGCGGCCATCTCCGGTCCCTACACGGCGGGTCTCAACCACCTGTTGCGGTCGGAGTTGAAGTACGAGAACGACTTGAACTACGAGACCCTGTCGCGGCAGGTGCACCCGTGGTCGTACTCGGAGTTCGAGGGCAAACACGTGACGGTGGTCGACAAGTTGTCTAACGCCATGCGCGTGAACCCGTACCTGCGGGTGTATGTCGCCGTCGGTTACTACGACGGTGGTGTCCCTCCGGGCGCGATCGAGCACAGTCTCGCGCACCTGCAGATTCCCGAAGAGCTGCGCGACAACATCCAGGTCGAGTACTTCGAGTCGGGGCACATGATGTACGTGCACGAGGAGTCGAGGCTCGCGCAGTCTCAACAGTTGGCCGACTTCGTGACCGGCGTGGGCGCGTGACCGTCGAGCTTGACCGCCCGCAGCTGCCGCTTGTTCCGCGGCGGCTGCGGGCGGCCGACCCGAGCTGGACCGAGACCACGGACGTGTGTGTTATTGGCTCGGGTATCGCCGGTCTCACGACGGCTCTGCACCTTCGTGAAGCCGGACTGCACGTCACCGTGGTCACGAAGGTCGACATCGACGACGGTTCGACTCGGTGGGCTCAGGGCGGCATCGCTGCGGTTTTGGACCCGTTGGACACCCCCGACGCGCACGCACACGACACACAGCTGGCGGGTGTGGACCTGTGTGACGCAAAAGCCGTCTCAGTCATGGTCTCCGAAGGTCCTGATCGGTTGCGCGAGCTCATCCATACCGGTGCCCGGTTCGATCGTCACTGTGACGGTTCGCTCATGCTGACGCGTGAGGGTGGGCACCGGGCGCGGCGCATCGTTCACGCCGGCGGCGACGCCACGGGCGCGGAGGTGCAGCGAGCACTGCACGAGGCGGTTCGTCGCGACCCATGGATTCGGGTGATCGAGCACGCATTGGTGCTGGATCTGCTGTCGGACACGGCTGGCCGCGTGTGCGGGGTGAGCCTGCATGTTCTCGGTGAGGGTTCGGAGGACGGTGTCGGCGGTGTGCTGGCCCGCGCGGTGGTCTTGGCGACCGGCGGCATGGGCCAGGTGTTCGCATCGACGACGAATCCGACGGTGTCCACCGGCGACGGGGTTGCGGCGGCGATCCGCGCTGGCGCCGCGGTCACCGACGTCGAATTCGTCCAGTTTCACCCGACCGCTCTGTTCCTGCCGGGCGATTCGACCGACCGGCAACCGCTGATCTCGGAGGCGTTGCGGGGCGAGGGCGCCCACCTCGTCGACGGTGACGGAAACCGCTTCATGGTGGGAGCCCACGAGCTGGCGGAGTTGGCGCCGCGTGATGTGGTCGCCAAAGGCGCTATGCGAACCATGCGCGCCGAAGGCGCCGACCATGTGCGGCTTGACGCCCGGCATCTGGGTGCCGACATGTTGCGGTCGCGTTTCCCAACGATCGTCGCGTCCTGTCGAGCCGCCGGTATCGATCCGGTGCACGATCTGATCCCGGTGGCGCCAGCCGCCCATTACGCCTCGGGCGGGGTACGGACAGATCTTCAGGGCCGAAGCTCGGTGCCCGGGCTGTACGCGTGTGGTGAGGTCGCCTGCACCGGTGTGCACGGCGCGAACCGGTTGGCGTCGAATTCGCTGTTGGAGGCGCTGGTGTTTTCGCGCCGCATCGCCGCCGACATCGCCTCGGGTCTGCCCGCCCAGTCGGACCCGAAGGTCGGCGGGGACGACTCGTGGGTGGTGTCCACTCGGACGCGAGCCCCGTTGCGAGCGGCGATGTCGTCCGGTGCCGGGGTGTTGCGCAGCGCCGGGTCATTGGAGGAGACCGCGCAGGTGCTCACCGAGTTGGGCGGTAAACGTAGCGACAGGCCTCGCACCGATACGTGGGAGGCGACGAACCTGATGACGATCGCCGCAACTCTTGTGGCCAGTGCTTACGCCCGGCGCGAGACGCGTGGCTGTCATTGGCGTGAAGACTTCGATCAGGCCGATCCGGCCTGGCGTGGGCATCTGGTGACCGGATTGGCGCCCGACGGTGCCGTTTCGACGACGTGGGAGCAACTGTAAACATGAGCATTGAGGACCGGTTGCAAGCGGCCGGTGTGGATCGGACTGTGGTCGACGCGATCATCACGGCCGCGTTCGACGAGGATTTGGGGCCCGACCGCAGCGACCCCACCAGTGAGGCGATCTTTCCGTTGTCGCAGACCGGTACCGCGGATCTGGTGGCGCGCGATCCCGGTGTGATCGCCGGGCTTGTGGTGGCGGAGGCGGCGTTTGCGCAGCTGTCGGACCGTGTCGAGTTCGCTTACGCCGTCGACGACGGTGCCCAGGTGGCGGCCGGAACGGTCCTGGCGACGGTATCGGGTCCGGTCCGGGACCTGTTGATGGCCGAACGTACAGTGTTGAACCTCTTGTGCCGCATGTCGGGCGTTGCAACCCACACGCAGCGATGGGCCCGGCTGCTGTCCGACTCGAAGACGACCGTTCTCGACACCCGTAAAACCACACCGGGGTTGCGGGTTCTCGACAAGTACGCGGTGCGTGTGGCTGGCGGCGAAAACAAGCGCATGGGCCTGTACGACGTCGCGATGATCAAGGACAACCACA
>DXGR01000146.1 GCA_019113825.1 Candidatus Stackebrandtia excrementipullorum
AAACCCGCTTAGCAGGCGGGCGCCATAGACCGGACTAGGCGAAGCCTCCAGTGGTCGTCAACAAGGTCGAAGACAACCGACCGATCAAGAGCATACCGGTTGGTGTGAAGCGATGGAACACCGGATATGCCCCGGCGGAGTCTGTCGCCGCAGGTGCTCGACCCGTCGGATGAAACCGGTGCGCAACAGGGTTTCCACAGTGCTGACGACCTGAAAGCGTCCCAACGCAGAACCGCCCCGAGCAATGCTCGGGGCGGTTCTGTCGTACTGAATTATCAGGCGATGACGTTGATCGTGGTCGACGTCAGCACTTGACCGTCGCCGTCGGTGTAGACAATCGCACCGAGGTAACGGGTTCCCTCTTCAAGGTCGGCCCACGTGGCGGTGGCGCTGAACGCCTCGCTCGTGGTGACCGACTGGCTCGCCGGGTCGACGGCGAGGTTGCCCTCGTCGGTGGTGACGACCCACGAGTTGAGTTTTACGTCGATGCTGTCGGGCGTGCCGCCCCAGTAGTCGACGTAGAACACGTAGGTGGCTCCACCGGGCAAGGTTGCCGACTCATCCGAACCACCGGCTGCCGAGGCACCCAGGTAGTACATGTCTTCGCCGACCTTCTGGTAGACGAAGATGTCGAGGTCGACGGACGCGTCGTAGTCGGCCTGGAACGTCGAGACGCGTGCCATGGCCGCGTCGTCGGGCACCGTCAGCTCGAACCGTTTAACGTGGTCGTTCTCGGCCGGGTCGTCGGTGGGGAAGCTGCTGCTGTCCGGGTTCGACAGAGCGAACTCTTCGACCTCGCCGGCGGCGAGACCGACGACCTCGGTGTTGAGCGTTCCGGTGTAACCGGCAACGCCCGACAGGTCGAGTTCACCGTCGGCGCCTTCACCGGTCACCTCGGAGGAGGTGGCCAGTGCGACCGGCTGGAATACCAGCGGGCTGCGAACCTTGTGACCGTTGAGGTCCTGCCAGGTCAGCGAGCCGAAGGTGTACTCGTTGAACGCGGCGTCGGTACGCGACACGGTCAACGTGAACGTGGCGCTGTCACCGGGACGGATCGTCAGCGACTTCTTGTCGACGCTGACCTTCAGTCCTTCGGGTGCCTCGATGATCGGGAAGTAGGTGCTGGTCACGGAAGACACGTTGGTGACGGTCCGCGTGATCTCCTGGCTTCCGGCCAGCGCACCCACCGCGATCGACGGGTAGTTCAGGTTCGACGGGTCGATGGCGTCGACCGAGTTGCACAGGTCGGTGTAGCCGATCATCTGGAACTGGTCGATCGCGCAGCCGTACTGCAGCCACTCGACCGGGCCCGAGTCGTAGACGAGGCCCGGGTCGAACATGCTGCCGGGCTGCACGTGACCGGAACCGTAACTGAACGGCGTCGCGGTCGACTCGTCGTGACGGGTGATCGCGTCGCCCTGGTTGTCGGTCTGGTAAGCGGTGGTCATCATCGCCGATTTGATCGACGAGGGGGACCAGTCCGGGTTGGTGGCCTTCAAAAGTGCACCGAGACCGGCGATGTGCGGGCTCGACATCGAGGTGCCCTGGTAGGACGCGAAGTCGTTGCCTTCGTTGCCCGGAGGGGCGACGGCGGCGACAACGTCCACACCGGGCGCGGTGATGTCCGGCTTGAGCAGGTCTCCGTCGCCGGCGTATGCCGGACCGGTGGAGGAGAAGTCGCTCATGACGGGGGCACGGGATTCGTACTGGACACCTTCGGTCAGCGAAGCGGTTCCTTCACCGCTGGAGAGGTACTCCACGATGGTGTCGGTGTCGGCGATCCGAGTGTGGACGGTCGGGATGGCGTGGTCGACAGACAGGATGCTGTCGGCTCCACCTTCCACGTTGTACAGGATCATGCCGACGCCGCCGGCTTCGGCAACCGCTGCGCTCTTCTCGACCAACGCGTTGGCACCACGTGCACACGCGACGATGCGGCCGTCGACCTTGTCGGCGTCCAGCGAGCCCAGGTGGCACTGAGTCACGGTGGCCCGGTCCAGGTCGTCGAGCCCGACCTCGGCAGCCAGGACGGCGCCGGTCTCGGGGAGTGCTTCGGTGTGACGGCCGGCGCCGGTGACGGTCGTACCGTCACCCAACACCACGTCGGCGGCGAAGTCGCGGCCGTGCGTGCTGGCGGCAACGGTGGTCGTCCACGGCGCGTTGTGCGCGACGGTCGAGGCACCGGGGCCGGAGTTGCCGGCCGAAGCGGCGACGAACACACCGGCGGACGCGGCGTTGAAGAACGCGATCTCAACGGGGTCCACGATGTAGGTCGTGCTGCCCGAGATCGAGTAGTTGATCACGTCGACACCGTCGTTGACGGCGTCTTCGATCGCTGCGACGGAGCTTGCGGTGGCGCAACCGCCACCGGTTTCCCAGCAGACCTTGTAAACGGCGAGACGTGCAGCCGGGGCCATACCGGAGACTTCTCCGTACTTTCCGGTGTCGACTGCGTGGTTTCCGGCGGCGGTGGCGGCCGTGTGGCTGCCGTGTCCACCGAAGTCACGCGGCGAGTTGAACTCGCCTTCGTCGGTCGGGGCGTCGCTGTAGTTGTAGTAGCGGGCGCCGATCACCTTGTTGTTGCAGGTGACGTTGTCGGCGCTGTCGGCGGCGTCGCCGGCGACACATTCACCGTTCCACTTTGCGTCGATGATGTCGGCGTCGGGACGCGGTTCGGGCAGCGCTGCGAACGACGGGTTCTCAGGCCAGAATCCGGTGTCGACGATTCCGACGATCACGCCTTCACCGGCGGTTTCGACGTCGCCGAACTGGTCCTGCCAGACGCCGCCATCGCCTTCGAGGCCGAGGAAGTCGGGCGTGTTGCTGGTGTCGAGGCGCAGGACCTCGTTCTTCCACATGCGGACAACGCCGTCGGCTTTCGCCATGGCCTGGGCCTCTGCGGCGCTCAGGTCGGCGGCGAATCCGTTGAGGACGGTGTCGTATTCGAGTTCGGCGGATACTCCGGGCACTTGACCGAGTACGTCGGCGCGCAGTTCGGCCAGGTAGTCACGGTAACGATCGGCTTCGCTTGATGTCGGATCAAGCCTTTCGCCGTCGTCCGAAGCGGTGGCCTCGTAACCGGACACGCTACCTGTGTAGCTGGCCACCGGTTCACCGGCAACTTGGACGATGTAGGTGCCGGCGTCGTATTCATCCGTGACAAGGCCATCGTTCTCAGCCCATGCCAGGTTGCCGCCGATCACCAGCGCAGCCGCGGTTGCCGTCGCGGCCGTGATCGCCAGTGCCGTCGAGCGTTTGCTTCGCCCGAGGGGTCTTAGATTCACTGTGGGGACCTCCATGCATCCCATGGAACATGCGCGCGGGTCAGCGCATGTGGCCGCAAATCTAGAGGAAAAATGTGGGCGGAGGAGGCTGCTTTGACCTTATGACACAAATTGATAACCAAACGGGTTTGAGTTGAGACCTGCGCGTGACCTCCATTGTGGGAATTATTTGAAGGGTATGGGCTAAACATCCGTTGTGTCCGGCCTGTCGTCGGCGTGGCCAGGGATGACGGCAATCTAAGTGCCCGTGTTGTTGTAACGACAACGGTGCCCCGCAACCACGACAAAACGGCCCCGGCGACTCAACGAAAATGTCTCGTCGAGCCCCGAGGCCGTTTATTGGCGCCTTTGGTTGTTAACGGACGGTGAAAGCAATTCCGTGATAGACGGCGCCGGTGTTGTTGCTTACTTGTCACCGTCGGTTTTGGTCTTGCCGTTGATGAAGTCTTCGACAGCCTGGTGCGCTTCGTAGTCGCTGTACTGCACCGGCGGCGACTTCATGAAGTAGCCGGATGCGGACAGGACCGGTCCCCCCAGTTTGCGGTCCAAAGCGACCTTGGCGGCGCGCAGCGCGTCGATGATGACCCCCGCGGAGTTGGGCGAATCCCAAACCTCCAGTTTCAGTTCCGCGTTGAGCGGAGTATCCCCGAAGGAGCGGCCCTCCAGCCGGATATAGGCCCACTTGCGGTCGGTGAGCCACGGCACGTGGTCCGACGGGCCTATGTGAACGTCGCTGCCCTGCATCTCGTGCGGGATCTGGGACGTCACCGACTGCGTCTTGGAAACCTTCTTCGAGACCAGACGTGAACGCTCCAGCATGTTCATGAAGTCCATGTTGCCGCCGAAGTTGAGTTGGTAGGTCCTCAACAGTTCGACGCCGCGGTCTTCGAACAGCTTCGCCAGGCCGCGGTGCACGATCGTTGCACCTACCTGGGATTTGATGTCGTCGCCCACAATCGGCAGGCCGGCCTTGGTGAACTTGTCGGCCCACACCGGGTCGGACGCGATGAAGACCGGCAGCGCATTGACGAACGCGCACCCGGCGTCGATGGCCGCCTGTGCGTAGTAACGGGCGGCCTCCTCCGAACCGACCGGCAGGTAGCACACGACCACGTCGACGGCGGCTTCACGCAGCGCGGCGGCCACGTCGACGGGTTCCTCGTCGGACTCCCCGACCATTTCGACGTAATACTGGCCCAACCCGTCGTGCGTGGGACCGCGCTGAACCGAAACCCCGGTCGGCGGAAGCTCGCAAAACTGGATGGTGTTGTTCTCGCTGGCGACGAGCGCCTCGGAGAGGTCTCTGCCTACTTTTTTGGCGTCGACGTCGAATGCGGCAACAAACTCGACGTCGCCTACGTGATAGTCGCCGAATTGAACGTGCATCAATCCCGGTACTCGGTCCGATGCATTGGCGTCCTTGTAGTACTCGACGCCCTGCACGAGCGACGAGGCACAGTTACCGACACCGACAATGGCGACGCGGATCTTACCCATCGCGCATGCCTCCTCATTGTTTGGTGAACTTGCTACTTGTCGTGTGGCGGGTCCGGTTCCCCGGTGATTTCCGTGGTCTCGGATCCGCCGTAAGACACCGACGGTGGTCTGCCGGCCTGTTCGGATGCGATGAGCTCGTTGAGCCAACGCACCTCCCGTTCGGCGGCCTCCAGTCCGTGCCGCTGTAGTTCGCGGGAGTAGGCGTCCAGTCGTTCGGTCGCCCGGTGAATCGTGTTGCGCAGGTTCTCGCGGCGCTCTTCGATGCGTCGGCGGCGTCCTTCGAGGATGCGGAGGCGCACGGCCGGTTCGCACCGGGAGAAGAACGCGAAATGGACTCCGAAGCCGGTGTCCTCGTAGGTTTCGGGGCCGGCCGTGGCGAGTAGCTCGCTGAACCTTTCCTTGCCCTCGGGGGTCAATCGGTAGGAGATCTTTCCTCGTCGCCCGGTCATCGGAGGGGCGACGTCGTCGCGGGCCGGGTTGTCCTGCGTGATCCAGCCGGAATCGCGAAGTCTGCGCAAGGTGGGGTACAACGAGCCGTAGCTGAACGCCGCGCGGACGGCGCCGAGTAGTATGGCCAGGCGTTTGCGCAGCTCGTAGCCGTGCATGGGTGACTCATGCAACAGGCCGAGCACCGCTAGTTCAAGCACTCGTCCTCCTTGTCGCGGTGAGTTCGATGTATCGGAACGATACATCGAACATACCCCGATGATGGACGTTCCGTAACGTGGCGTGTGCCACTGGTTGTCGTTGCCTTCGGCGGTCGCTCGAACAAGCGGCGCGCCTCCCGCATCAGACGTGTTCTTCCGGTGTTGCCGTAAAGGCAAGTACCCTGGCGTCGTGCCACCGATATCGGCGAACGTGGATTACTCGCTACAGCGCAGAGCGTTGTTGCGCGATGTCGCCTCCGGCAGAGTCGATACGCACGAGGTTTGCGACGCCTCGCCGTACCTGGTCAGTGCCAGCCGATATCACGGAGACGCGACAACGCAACGTTGTCCCATCTGTAGGCGTGAGTATCTGTGGCTGGTGCACTATATTTTCGGTGATGAACTTCGTTCCTCCGCGGGGCAGGCGCGAAGCCAAGCCGAATTGAAGACGCTCGCCACGAGCTATCGCGAAATAGACGTATACGTCGTCGAAGTGTGTCGCGGTTGCCGCTGGAACCACCTGATCCAACGTTTCCCGTTGGGGCAGGACAACCCTTACCCAGTGGCGACGGCGAAAAACACCCCCCAAGCTTCACGCGACACACCTCGACCTGGACGGACGGGTACCAACTAACCATGAGTGATTACGGACCCCGGGGCTACGGACGTGACCCCGACGACCACGGCTGGCCCGGCAGGGACGGTGGTCGTGGCGACGCCGGCCAAGGCGGCTACGGCGGTTCCGACCGCTATGGTCCGTCGTATGGCTCCGGTGATTACGGAGCGTCGGGCCGTGGCGGCGGCTCGTACGACGGCTACGGCTCTCAGGGCCGTTCGGGTTCTCAGGGCGGTTCCGACTCCGGCTCTGCCTACGGCGCTTCGGGTATGCCGACATCCGGTGGCGGATACGGAGCCCACGAGGAGCCGACGACCGGACGGGCACGTGTTCCCGCCGGTGGCGACTCGACCGGCCCGGGCCGCGCGCGAGGCAGTGCCCGCGTCAGCGGCAAGCCCGGTCGCGGACGTGCGTTGACGGATGAAGAGGCCGAGGCGTTGGCGAAGGCGAAGAAGAAGAAAAAACGCCGTCGTCGTTGGATCGCGCTGGGCTGCGTCGTGGCGATCATGATGGGCATGATCACGGTCGTGGGTTCGTTGTTCTTCCAGAACGTTCCGCTCCCCAAAGACGTCATCGAAAAGGAGTTGGCGCAAAACACCACGATCAACTTCTCCGACGGGTCGCAGATGGCCAAGATCGGCGAAGAGGCCAGCAACCGGGTGAACGTCAAGTACGACGATATCCCGCACGAGGTCGTCATGGCTCTGGTGGCCGGTGAGGACGCGAAGTTCTTCGAGCACGGCGGCGTCGACTTCTGGGGTGTGATGCGGGCGTTGTGGAACAACGTCACCGGCGGCCAGCAACAGGGTGCCTCGACTTTGACGCAGCAGTATGTCGGTCAAGTGATGAAGATTCGCGGTGACGACAGTTACCTGCGTAAGGCCAACGAGGCCGTCATGGCCATGAAGATGGACGATGAGTACTCCAAAAAGGAGATCATCGAGTTCTACATGAACCTCGTGTACATGGGACGCGGTGCCTACGGTCTGGGAGCCGCGATCAAGGCCTGGTACGGGGACGACCAGACTTTGGAGGATTTGACCGCGTCTCAGGCGGCGGTCATCTTCGCTCAGGTCAAATCTCCGAACGGAGCGCTTGATCCGCGCAACCCGTGCGGTGAATGCGGTTTGGAGGACGATGAGGCGTACGCCGCGGCCGAGGGCAGGTGGAAGTACTTCCTCAACGCGATGTTGGAGATGAAGGAACTGACTCCGGAACGGCATGCCGAGTTCATGGAAGAGGGCATGCCCGAGACCGCGGAGACACAGGCCGTGTCGGCCAGTGAAGGCTACGACGAGGACACCGGTTTCGTTTCGCACAAGTACGTCATCGATGAGGCCGAACGTCAAGCCGGGATCGATAAGCAGGACCTCATGACCGGTGGCTACACGATCACGACCACGATCGACCCGGACCTGCAGCAGGCGGCAGTCGACAGTGCAAGTCGAAGCGATGACGGCACGATGTCGGTGTATCCGGACAATTTGAGGGCTGCGCTGGTGTCGATCGACCCCGAAACCGGGGCGGTGGTCGCCTACTTCGGCGGTACAACGGACGGCACCGGGGTCGACAAGGCGGGGCACGAAAGTATGCACCCGCCGGGGTCGTCGTTCAAGGAGTTCACACTGTTGACCGCTTTGGAGAACAATGTCTCCATCGAGTCGATGTGGGACGGTTCGTCGCCGAGGGAATACCCCGAACGTGTCGACGGCAATGGGGAGCCGATCCCCGTTACCAACTCGGGTGGGGCGAGTGAACCGAGGATCTCGCTTCACGACACCATCGTCCAGTCGCTGAACACGCCGATCTATACGATCACCAACGAGTTCGGTGCCAACCGGGTGATGCTGCTGGCTCGCAACATGGGTATCAACAAGATCGGAGCTCTTGACAGTGACGGCAACGCCATTGTGCTGGACCTGTGGGATCCCGAAGTCGAGGAGATGCTCTTGAACGACGAACTGCCGCGTCAGGTCGTCGACAACGAGATCGGTTTCGGCCAGTACCCGGTGTCGGTGTTCGACATGGCCGTGGCCAACGCCACGTTGGCGAACGAGGGGTTGTATCGCGAGCCGCACTTCATCAAGGAGATCGTCGACAAGAACGGTGAGGTCGTCTACGAGGCGCAGCCTGGAGTGAACCTGACCGAGCGTGAGGCGGTCAACCCCGGCTCCGCCGCCGATGCGATCTTCGTGAGCGCGAAGATTCACCCGAACGTCGGGTCCGGGTACACACCGTCCGGTGTCCCCACCGCCGGCAAGACCGGGACGTGGGAACGCCACTGCCCGGACAATCCGGGGTGCACGGAGAACTCCGCCATTTGGTATGCCGGGTTCAGCCCGCAACTGTCGGCTGCGGTGTGGATCGGTGACAAGGAAAGCGAAAACGGTGACGTCCGCGACGAGTACGGAAACCCTGCATACGGAGCCGGACCGTCGGGCACCGTGTGGCAGGCGTACATGAATGCGGCGACGCAGGTCGACGGGTACAACGACTCGTCCGCCGCGTTCCCGGTTCCTCCGAAGAGCGGCGACAAGAACGCCGGCGACGCCAAGGAGGAGAAACCGGACGACGACGATGACCGTCGGGACGACTGCCGACCGGGCGACGACGACTGTGACGAGGAGAGGCCCGGGGACGGCGACTGCGATCCGGCCGACCCCGCGTGCTGCCAGCCCGGCGATCCGGGCTGCATTCCCGAGTGCGATCCGGTTCTCGATCCCACGTGTGAGGAGCAGGGCGACAACGACGGCCAGGGACAGAACGAGCGCGTCGTTCCGTTCGTCCTGGCGACGGCGCCGCACAGCGAGCCGTATGCCTTGCGAGAGGATTACGCGTTCATAACCTGATCCTGTAACGACGACGTTGGGCGGCACGCGCTGGCGTGCCGCCCAACGTCGTTTCACCCGTCGAACGGAGAAGGCCCCGCGATACGCATGTATCGCGGGGCCTTGGAACGTCGTACTAGAACGCCTCTTCCGGGATGTCCATCGCGGTGAGGTCTGCGGCTTCGACGATCTTGCGGTCGGAGTGCAGTCGAGGCAGGACTTCGGCGGCGAAGAATTTCGCGGCCGCGACCTTGCCGGTGTAGAAGGCCGTGTCGGCGTCGCCGTGGCCTCCTTCGCCCAGCTTGGTCAGTGCGATCTCTGCCTGGCGACCGAGCAGCCATCCGATGACGACATCGCCCATGGCGAGAAGGAGACGCCGCGAGTGCAGCCCGACCTTGTACAGCTCGCGTGGGTCGCCTTGCTGGGAGGCGCCCATGGCTGCGCCCAGTGAACCGAGCATCGCCTGGGTGTTCTCCAAAGCCTCGCCCAACGACGCACGCAGGGCCTTGAGGTCTTCGGGGCCGTCGGCGGACAGGAACTGTCCGATTTCTCCGGCGACGGTGCCGAGGGCGACACCGCCGTCCTTGACGATCTTGCGGAACACGAGGTCGAGGCTCTGGATGGCGGTCGTGCCCTCGTAGAGTGAGTCGATCTTGGAGTCGCGGACGTACTGTTCGAGCGGATAGTCCTCCAGGAACCCGGATCCACCGAACGTCTGCAGGGACTCGGAACTGAGCAGTTCGTAGGCCCGTTCCGAGCCGCAGCCCTTGATCAGTGGAAGAAGGAGGTCGTTCACGCGGTCGGCGAGTTTCGCGGTCTCGGCGTCGTCTTCCGCTACCGCGATCCGTGCCTTGTCCTGCCAGGTGGCGGTGTAACAGACCAGCGCGCGCAGCCCTTCGGCGTATGACTTCTGGAGAAGCAGTGACCGTCGAACGTCCGGGTGGTGGGTGATCGTCACGCGAGGCGCGGTCTTGTCGGTCGCCTGCAGAAGGTCGGCGCCCTGAACGCGCGACTTGGCGTACTCGAGTGCGTTGAGGTATCCGGTGGACAGGGTCGCGATGGCCTTGGTGCCGACCATCATGCGGGCGTACTCGATGATGAGGAACATCTGGCGGATGCCTTCGTGTTTCTCTCCCATGAGCCAGCCCTTGGCCGGGTGCTTGTCGCCGAAGGTCATTTCACAGGTGGTGGAGACCTTCAGGCCCATTTTGTGTTCGACACCGGTGGCGTATACGCCGTTACGGTCACCGAGTTCACCGGTCTCGGGGTCGAATTCGTACTTGGGCACGATGAACAGGCTCAAGCCCTTGGTGCCGGGCCCTCCGGCGCCCTCGACACCGACCGGGCGCGCCAACACGTAGTGGATGATGTTGTCGGAGAGGTCGTGTTCGCCCGAGGTGATGAAGCGCTTGACACCTTCGATGTGCCATGAGCCGTCGGGCTGAAGGTATGCCTTCGCTCGACCGGCTCCGACGTCGGAGCCCGCGTCGGGCTCGGTCAACACCATGGTCGCGCCCCACTGTTTTTCGATGAACAGTTTGGCCCACTTCTGCTGCTCCTCGGTGCCCTCTTTTTGAAGGGTCGTGGCAAAGCTGGGACCTGCGGCGTACATCCAGAGGGCCGGGTTCGAGCCCAGGACGAGGTCGGCGAACGCCCACCACAGAGTGCGTGGTGCGTTGGTTCCGCCCAGTTCCGGAGCGATGTCCAAGCGCCAGTACTCGGCGTCCATCATCGTGTTGTACGCGGTCTTGAAGCTGTCCGGCAATGTGACGGTGTTCGTGGCCGGGTCGAAGACAGGTGGGTTTCGGTCGGATTCGGCAAACGGTGCGGCAAGTTCGGTTTCGGCGATGCGGGCGACTTCCCGCAGGATCTCGCGCGCCGTGTCGGGATCGATGTCCTCGTACAGGCCGTGTCCCATGGTTTGGCCGGTGTTGAAGACCTCGAAGAGGTTGAATTCAAGGTCACGCAGATTGCTCTTGTAGTGGGTCATGCCCGCCTCCTACTGCTCAGTAACTCCAGGGTATTACCCATGGGTAACTTCAGCAAGCGGGGTCGGGGAATTGGCACTTGGTGCCACGGTGTCGTGTTCGAAAAAACTTTCCGATTGCCCGTCACCGTGTATTGACCTGCTTCGTTGTTCATGTGACGGGGAAGGGGCCGGCACCGGCGACCGTGCTGCGTGGTGACGCGGTCGACGCAGCCGGCCCCATCGCTCATCCTCGTCGTACCTCGCATGACGCACTGGTCGCGTGCTCCCCCCGGACGCTCGGCCACCACGCGACATATCAACAGCGACGACGCATCTTCGACGAAGCGCCTTTGTGGCATCGGCCGGGAGGACTGAGCCATGTTGACCAAACTGTTGACGAACCTGCCGTGGAATCGCCGAGGTTACGTGGGGCGGCACAGGGCGGCGCCCCGCTACTTCGCCGAGTCGGACGGAAACGATGCCGTTGGCCAACTACTGGGCATGGTGGGGCGTAACAAGACGTAGACCCGCGTGACAGGCGCGGAACACCGGTGAACAAGCACGACCCGCGCTGCGGGTCATGTCATCTGTCCCGCTGTGGGGGCGGAAACGGTCAGATGAGGAGTGGGTGGCGCTTCGTCGCCCACTCCGCCGGTCGCGAAAATCAGGGCTCCGGGGTGTCGTCCTCGTCGGCCTGCCAACTGGTCGCCGTATCGTCGTCGGGGCCGATGTACTCGACCAGCATCAGCGCGATGTCGTCACCGAGTGGACCGCCCACCCATGATCTGAGTGCACTTTCCAGGGAAGCCAGAGCGTCGGCGATGGAACCGTGACCCAACAGCCCCCACGCCCGTTCCTGAATGGGGAAGAAGACGCCGTCACGACGTGCCTCGGCGAGGCCGTCGGTGTACAGCAGCAGTCGATCGCCGGGTTCCAGCCGCATCGTCAGCGGTTTCGGGACCGGCATGAAACCCAATGGTGGTGCCGCGGTGGCCGGATCCAGGAGCTCCAACTCGCCGCGACGCAACAGGAGAGGCGGAGGGTGGCCGCAGTTGAGAATGGTCAGCGTGCCGCCGCGTTCCTCCAGGAACGCCGCCGTCACGAAGTCTTCGTACCCGGCTCCCCGTGCCACCGCACGGTCAAGGTCGGAAACCACGGTCCTCAGGTCCGCACGTTCGTAGGCGACGTGGCGGAACGACCCCAGCACGGTCGAGGCCAGGCGGACCGCGGGCAGCCCCTTGCCGCGCACGTCACCGATGACCAGGCGCGTTCCGTAGGGGGTCTCGATGGCTTCGTAGAGGTCACCGCCGATGTCGGCCTGGTCGCTGGCGGAGACGTAACGTCCGGCCACTTTGAGCTGGCCGACGACGGGACCGATGGGCCGTAGAACGGCCTGTTGTGCCACCGACGCCAGTCGTGACAGTGCGGATAGGCGGCTGTGTTGACGCTGCCGCACCAGGGAGACCGTGACCGCTGTTCCTGCGGCGAGCAGGACTGCGGCCAGGTCAACCAGCATCGATATGGGCGCGGCCGACGCCTCCGGATAGACGTAGAACACCGTGCCGATGGCCGCTACCAGGCATGCGGCTCCGATCCCGGCGACACTGCGCCATTGAGCGAACGGCGCGGCGATGAACGGAGGTATCACCAGCATCGACACGACCTGTGGTTCGTCGCCGGCGGCTGATTCGGCCACGATGATCACAAGCAACAGCGCCACCGCAGCACCGACACTGGTGCGGGCGTCGGCGCGTACCCGCCCGGGGGTACGAGTCTTTGCGGTCATCTGGTGGGCCTGCGCATAGGTAGGATCATCGATTCCTCCCACAGCATGCCTCGCGGCGCGATGATAAGCATCAGATTGGGCCCCGGCGTTCGGAGCTTTTTGGCTGACCGAACGGACAATCCGTCCGATCACGGCGGTTTTCTCCGCGGGACTTGCGCAGGTAGTCTCTGACGCGCTTGTTCGATGTGAGAGCGGGCCACCGGTTAAGTGAGGCGGCTCACGGCGCCCCGACGGGTGCGGATCGGTTGTGCCGGATGGCATCCTGGTCGACATGACCGTATCCGTGAACCGTGTCCCGCGTATCGAGCGTCAGTCGTATGACAGTGAAGTGGTTCAGCGACTCGTGGCGTTGGTGCAGGAGGAGTACGTGCGCCGGTACGGGAGCGTGGACGCCACGGTGCTGCAGGCCGACGACTTCGAACCGCCCAACGGGGCGTTTTTCGTGTGTTTCCTCGACGGCGAGCCGGTCGGCACCGGTGCGTGGCGTCGTCACGGGGAGCGGGACGCGGAAATGAAGCGCCTGTTCGTCGTCGAATCGGCTCGCGGACTGGGATTGGCTCGCGCCGTCGTCGCTCGGTTGGAGCTTGACGCAGCGGCGGCCGGGCGTACCCGCATGGTTCTTGAATCAGGTGTGGAACAACCCGAAGCGCTGAGCCTGTACGCGTCGATGGGGTATCGCGCCGTCACACCGTTCGGCTTTTACGCGAACGAGCCGGACGCCCGTCATTTGGGCAAGGAGCTGCCGCCGGTGCCAAACCGGGGGGCTGTACTCCAGGGAGTCGAGGAGATCTTCGACTAGGCTCGTCGACGTGAACATGCCGACACCACCCCCGTCCCAGCCCAAGCCTCCCGAGCGCAGGATCGCGATCGACACCCCGTCGGACATGGAGACGGGCGTGTACGCCAACTTCGTGGCGATCTGGCACGACTCCGAAACCTTCACACTGGATTTCGCGACCATCACTCGACCGCCGAAGCCGACAGAGGACGGCAAAACCGGCGAGGTCTACCTGCACACGCCGGCACGCGTCGTATCGCGGGTCAAGATTCCGCCGTCGCAGGTGTTCGAGATCATGAAGGCGTTGGAACAGCAGCTGTCCAACTGGGAGCGCGAGACCGGCCGCCGCGAGGTTCAGGAGTAGCTTCGCCGTCCACGCGGATGGTGAGTGTGGCCGACGCCGGAACGTCGAGCGGCGTACCGAACGTGAGCTCTTGACAGTTGGCGACCGGGCGTCGACACTGTGCTGTGCCCGGCCTCTTGCCTTCGAACCCCGGGTCCGCCGCGTTATCGAGGCGTGTGCCAGGCGATGAGGCGTCTCCTCCGGCCGTGATGGGAACGACGGTATGGTCAGCGCGATCATGTACGCCATTCCGGCGTTCATCCTGTTCATCGTCATTGAGGCGGTGTCGTTTCGTTTCGCTCCCGACGAGGACGAACGCGGGTACCAGGTGAAGGACGCGGCGACGTCGGTGACGATGGGTGCCGGTTCACAGGTTGTCGGTTTCCCGTGGCGGTTCGTCAGCGTCGCGGTTTACGCCGCCGTCTACGCCTATGTGGCCCCCTTCAATCTGGACGTGTTCACCAACGAGACGATCGCGGCCAATCCGTGGCTGATCGTCGCGGTCTTCGTCGGCTTGTTCCTTCTGGAAGACCTGGCCTACTACTGTTTCCATCGTGGGCACCACCGCATACGATTTTTGTGGGCGAGCCACGTCGTGCACCACTCCAGCCGGTACTACAATTTCACGACCGCGTTGCGGCAGAGCTGGACGCCGATGACCACTCTGCCGTTCTGGCTGCCGTTGGCTCTCCTCGGATTTCCGCCCTGGATGATCTTCATGCAGCAATCGATCAGCCTGGTGTATCAGTTCTTCCTGCATACCGAGCGCATCGGTCGCCTGCCGCGGCCCGTCGAGTGGGTCATGAACACTCCGTCGCACCATCGTGTCCATCATGGATCTAATGAGCGGTATCTCGATCGAAATTTCGGCGGCATCCTGATCGTGTGGGATCGTCTGTTCGGTTCGTTCGAGGGGGAGGGCGAACGGGTCCGCTACGGGTTGACGGCGAACATCGACACCTACAACCCGATTCGGGTCGCCTTCGGCGAATATGCGGCACTGTGGCGAGACATGCGTCAGGCGCCCAGCGTCGGCGACGCACTGCGGTATCTGGTCAATCCTCCCGGCTGGAAGGCCCGTTCCGGTCGTTGACGTCGGCCGCGCCGGCGGTGAAGCGGTGAGCGTTGCTTCAGGGGGCATGACGGCGGGGACGGGCAGGTGGTGCCGCCGCCGAGTCTCACCTAATCGCACGTAGATCGCACGGGGCTTGAATGAAGCCCCCTTCACACACACGAACGCCGAGGTCGGAATTTACCCTCTGACCTCGGCGTTTGCTGCTTGGAGCGGGCGACGGGAATCGAACCCGCGTCCTCAGCTTGGGAACCGTCCGGTTTCTCGCCCATATCCGCACTGAACTGGGGTTTTCGATCTTGTTTAGGCCCCTTAATTGACCCTTGTTTCCCCTGGCTTATTGCCCACAAATTGCCCAAGCGAGTGGGCTGGCCGGGCGGCTGAGTGGTTCCTGGGCGCGGATAGAGCGGATGCGAACCATCGCGCTTTGCGACTCGCCACACCAGCAGTTCAGCCGGTTCAAGTAGCTCCAGCTACGACAGTGGCGGCATACCGCTTTTCATCACCTCGGCAAAAAGCTTCGCAAGCAGATCAGTGCCAACATCCGTGGCAGCGTTCGCCATGGACCTCAACTTTTTTCGCTTCGGTCCTTCGGGCGTTTGCTCGGCCTGTTTGTGGAGCGCAGCGATGAGGTCTTCGGAGATCGATTTGGGTGATGGCCAGGTTCCGGTCGCAATACGAGCGCGTTCGGTTGGCCCACTGACCATGAGAACACCACCAGATACACCGGCGCTCGTCACCTTCTCAAAGAACCCGGGTTGAGCTCGCGAGAGCGCCTCGAGGGCCAGGTTGACCGTCTTTGCATCGAAATTGGTGTCTTGCGCTATGACAGTTGCCTGCACCGTCTGGAAATTGGTCGCTTCAACTCGGTTCATGATGGCGTGAAGTACGGGCAAGTCCCGGTTGGTCCATGTATCAGTCATGTGCATGAAACGTGTACTGAAGACTACTCGTTGCATGAACGATCTGTTCAGCTTGCCGATGTGGCTAATCGGTTTCTCTTCAGATGTGCACGGCTACAGCAACCTTCGGAACGGTGATGTGACCGGTTTGCCTTGCCCCGTCGATGGAAGTGACGATGACAAGGGTTCAGTGAAGTTGGTTTCTCGGCCCTTGGTCCTTGGCATACCTGGCGAAGCCAGGTGAGCTGGTGGACGATGCAGGTGATTCATCTGCTTGACTCGCTACGTGCTTTGCGGCGGTTTTGGCGCAACTGGAGCGGGGGCGGGAGCGGATAGGGAGCGGGGTGCGCCGGGGCCGGTTTTCGCTGGGATTTGGTGGTTTAGGGGTGTCTTGTGGGGGCCGCTCCATCCGCTCCCAGTGGGTGTTGGTGCTGGTCAGGTATGGAGCGGATAGGTGGGAGCGGGTGGTGGAGCGGGTGGAGCGGGAGCGGCAGGGAAATGACCCGCTCCCGGTGCCGCTCCCGACCCCGCTCCGTGGGGCCGCTCCCGGCTCTTGGGGTGTCTGTGTCGTCGTGGGTTGAGCGGGTGAGCGGCAACCAACCCCTACCCCTTTAGGCCCCGAATCAGGCCCAAACCCTGTGTCCTTGGATCTGCCGCTCACCCGCTCACGTACGAGTGCTTCCCCTGGTTCTCAGGGTGAGCGGGTGAAGTGAGCGGGAGTTGAGCGGGTGAGCACTTGAGCAGGTGGCCGGCTACCCGCTCAGGTTGCCGCTCACCTTCCCCGCTGACCCCGAAGCCGGTGCCTCATCGGGGTTTTCGCCCCGTTGGGTCGTTGACAGAACTGACAGAACTGACAGAACTCCGAAAAACGGGGGTTGACCTGGGGTTATGTCGATGGTGGTTGTGTTGACAGAACGTTGACAGAACTCCAGGGCTGTTGACAGAACCCCGAACCGAGTGCGCGTCGACGTATCTGTTGCCGTGTCGTCGAAACCGGAGCCCTTCAACCCGTCGATGGTCCGGTTTGGCTGTTATCCTCGCGCGCGCATGCGCGCAAGCGCGTGTTGGAGCCCCGAAACCGGGGACGCTTTGCGAAACCGGATACCGGACTCTGGTTTGACGGGTCCGGTTTCCCTCCCAACGCTCACCACCTCGGGCCGCGGTGAGCGTATCCGAAGTCAAGACCCGGTGAGCGCTCACGAGCGCGGCCGCCAGCGGCCAACGACATTCACACTCTCAGTCGGTGAACCGCGATGGTTGCGGCCGGCGTCACTCACCGCGAGATTCACCACCTGCGTGGCCGTCGACCCGACACCACCAGCGGCGCGGGACCAAGCCACGAAGCAAGGGCCGGCTAACCTTAGATGTGACTGCCTGTAGCTGTCGGGAGGTGCGGAGTTGAGTGCGGAGTGCGGAGTTTGCTGCACACCCACACGCGTTTGACCTGCGGTTCCTGTTGTCGGGGTGTGTCTTCCCGAGTGCGGAGTGCGGAGTGCGGAGTTACGAACAGTCACCAAGCTGACCGGTTTTCACCCGGCTTGAATCTGATTCGGTTTGGCCAGCCAACCCCGCAGACTCCCAAGCGTTGTCGAACCAGAATTCTCGACCGCAGAACGAAGGTCTTCACTCTCTACTCTCCACCACGAAGACACCTCCGGGAAACTGTTGCCGCAGGTCAACGATGGTAGGTGCGTGCCGAAACTCTCCACCAAACTCTCTACCGACCCGAGCACCGCTGACTAACATACGAGCACCCACACCGGTTTGAGCGCTCACCCGCGTCCGTGAGCGCCAGGGGCCAAGCGCTCACCACGACGCCGCCGAACGCTCGCTTAGAACAGTGAGCGCTCACCAAGCAGAACCCGAACACCCAACCGAGCGCCGCTCACCGTGCCGAGCGCTCGATCGGTCGAGCGTTCGAAAAACCAAGCCACCGAGCCTCAAGCCACTGAGCGCCAACCGGTACCGGTGAGCGGTACCGAGCACTTGCCACGACCGGTACCGAACAGTGAACGCTCGACCGAACGAACACCGAACACTCGCGGACACCGACCGCTCGGTGTCGGTCGAACGGATGCGGACACCGGCCGGTACCGGCCAGAGTTCAACACGGACACCAACACGCGGACACCTTCCGGTCGGTACCGGTCGACCGGTACCGGACACCGACACCTTCCGGCCGGACAGTCGCGGACACCGACCGGACGCGGACACTTCCCGACCGGTACCCGGCCGGACACCAGTACCCAACCCACCGCCCGACCGACCACCATCCACACCGACCGGTCGACTGGAGGCGGACACCGGTCGGTTGTCGGTCGACCAAACACGGCTGCTCTCCAACCCAGGACTGACCTCTCGCCACCGACAGACGCAGGGCGGGCGAACGGTCCTCCAGGTAGCAGATAACGGGGTTCTGTCAACAGCCCTGGAGTTCTGTCAACGTTCTGTCAACACAACCACCATCGACATAACCCCAGGTCAACCCCCGTTTTTCGGAGTTCTGTCAGTTCTGTCAGTTCTGTCAACACCCCACCAGCCCAACCCCGATCAGACCATCACAACCATGCCCAGACACCGAACACCGACCGGTACCGACCGGACACAGACACTTCCCCGACCGGTACCGACCACCACCTAACCGACCGGACACCGACCGACCGGACGGTCGCGGACACCCCAACCAGTACCGGACACTGGTCGGTCGAACGGTCGCGGACGCTTCCCGACCGGTACCGGCCACCAGTCGACCGGTATCGGCTACTCACAATTTCAGCAGTACTGCTGTCGCGTCATCGGACTTCTTGTTGCGCGGCCAACGTTCGCCCACCGGGTCGGAGTCTTCCGCCTCGCGAACCAAACGAATCAACTCGTCGATTCCCTTGTCTGACACCAGGTTCAGTACGCCCGGCCACTCAGCAAGGTCGAAATCGGACACCAGGCGTGCAGCACCGTCGGTCAGCATCAGTACCCGGTTTACTCGGTCGGCTGAGAGTTTCCCGTGTTTCGCATGGTTGGCGGCTTCCGGATCAGTGGAGGCAACCCAGAACCCGCCAGGTGTGTTGCGGGCTGCCAGTTCGACATGCTTCATCCGAAGCATGGCTTCGGTCTTCTCAGCAGTGCCGATGGGATACCGGTCGGCCTCCTGTTGCTCCGATGTCGCCACGTGGTCGTGATCATCGGTGATGACACGCAATCCCTCGTCTGTCTCCAGCACAATGAGAACATCACCCAACGCACACCATTCGATGAGTTCCCCAGCAATCCTCACAAGGCCGATGGCCGCCGATGGCGTGCCTGGGTGCTCCAAGTCGCAGCTGTCGCGATGAAAGTCGGTTACCGCTTCGATGGAAGCGGCAACAGCAACAGTGAGCTCTCTTCCTGTGAGTAGCTGTCGATGTGCTTCCGAACCAAGCTGAGCGGCATACCAAGACACACCATGGATACAGCCGGTGTCAGTTCGAGCGGTCGCGCCGTCGACGACGATGCCGGCCGAAGGACTGACGATGAAGAAATCTTCGTTGGGCTTGGATCCGCCAGGCGCGGATGCAGAGTCAAAGCGCATAAGTCCTGCTGGTAAATCGGAGTGATGCGATCGGTGTTGGTCACGGTCTCGGTCTTCGGATCGAAGTCGACAGCGATCAAGGTTGAGAAGCGCTTGACCTTGAGCTTCTTGTAGAGATCGAGGTAGTTGGCGACGAGCCATTGAGCGGCCCCAAGGGTTCCTTCGGCGTGAATGCCAGCCAAGTAGAGGAAGGTCCCGTGTCCGTCTGGTCGTGGAAGCCGACCAACGTACGCATAGTCTCGGCTTGCCTCAGTGTCGCGTTTAGACCGATAATCCGTATCGGTGCCAGTGTCGCGCAGGTACCAGCCGTCAGTGTCAGTGCTGAATTGAAGGTGTGAATCTGCGGCGAGGACTTGCCCGACGAACGGCAATAGCCTGGGGGAGCACAACACCATGAGGTTGTCGCGGTTCAGATCGACTAGTCCAGGAGGCGGAACTGCCTCACTCACGGCGTCCAGACCGACACCATGAGCGGTCTCAGCAAGCACTTCGAACGCCTTGAGCGCTTCCCGCGACACCACATACTTTGCGGCATCGTCGGAACGACCTTTTTCCGGTTTGGCACCAATCGCGATCGTCAGGCGGCTTGATCCGAAGAAGACTCGTTGAGCCTTCGTGCCGGCAGACCGAAGCTGTGAGACACGAGACCGAGAGATGTCCAGTGCATCGGCGATTTTCGTTGCGGCCATGCCGGATGCAATGCAATCTTCGATTGAGTCTCGCCGAATCGCGGCAAGACGATCAACCTCTTCCTGTCGCAGTTCGATAGCTGCATGGGCTGAGAGCGCGCGTTCGAGAGGGTCTGTCATGTTGCGGATCTCGGAGAACTCGTTTAGGGCCATACACGCCAGCGTACCTCTGAAGCGCCCTACGCACATGGTCACCATATGTGGAGATCTACACCCCGTCATTGCAGGTGGGCCCCCAAATTTTACCCAAGTGGTCAATAGGGGTCAACAAAAGTTGTTGAGGGTGCTTGACAGACTCTTCACGGGAGGGTTTACTGTGTTTATGGCCCTCAACAAACCGAGTTGAGGGTGGTAACAACGTCAAGCCCTGGAGGTGCGTCGTGTCGGTTTCGGTGGTTGGTGTCGGGTCCGGTTTCCAGTTGGATCGTGAGTGGTTGTTGCGGGAGGTGGAGCGCCTGTCGTATGCCGAGGTGGCTATGGCGTTGGTGCATTCGTCGATGCCGGGGACCTGGAAGGCAGTTCAGCAGTGGGAACCGGATGAGCGTCGTGAGTGGGTTATCGAGGGCTTGGCGCGGTTGGGTGTCGCCGGGGTTATCAAGGCGACTGAAGAGGGCCGGAAGGCTGTGAGGGCGCAGGACTGGAATGCCCACAGCAAGGTCTGGGGCAAAGAGCGTCGTCGTCGTCTCGCACACGACGTGTCGTTTCAGCTCGTCGTCGCTGGAAAGGATGCGGCGTGATGAGTCTCAACACCACCACCCGGCAAGGTAATTCCCTCGATTCTCAGGCGCTCATGGACCTGGCTGCCTGGTATCACGTGCTTCAGTGCCAGGTTGAGCGGATCAATGAGCGGGTGACGCGCCTGGAGAACCAGGCGGCTGGCGGTCGGAACGCCTGACGCCTATCTAAGTCCCCATGGGACATATCAAGGTCTCGCATATCGGTTGACCTGAACGTTTCTCCGCATTCGCGGACATCCATTAACTGCCAACACATCCCGGAATACGGGCGTGGGGACTCCTTGCGCCCAAAACCAGGGGTCATACCCATTCAGGAGTGTCATGACTGACCCGTCCAAAGACGCCGTTATCGCCAGCGAGCAGATCGTTCTCGGCGCGGCCATGCTCGATACCGGCCTGTCCGTCCAGTTGGCGCAGATCGTTTCCACTGGCGACTTCTACCAGCCGAATCATCAGGTCATTTGGCAGGCCATCACCGCTGGCGGCCCGATCGACCCGGTTGCCGTGGCTCACCGCCTCATGGCCAGCGGTGAACTCACCAAGGTTGGTGGAGCCCCGCACCTGCACACCTTGATCGCGTCAGTTCCCACGACCGGGCAAGCCACCTTCCATGCCCGCCAGGTCGCTGACGCTGCTGAACGACGCCGGGCAGCTGTTGCTGCCGCCAGGATCACCCAAGCAGTGGAACGCCCTGGCGTTGACCTGGCGTCGGTCATCGAAGCCGCTAAAGCTGACCTGGCAGCCCTCAACGGTGAGGAATGGCCAGACCCGGTTCCGCTGTCGAACAGCTACCCGGTTCCGTTGTTCCCGACCGACGTCCTGCCCGACTGGGTGGGAGACATGGTGTCTGCGGTAGCCACGGCGACGCAGACACCGGCTGACCTGGCCGGTTCGATCGCTTTGGCTTGCCTGTCGACGGCCACGATGGGCCGCGTCATGGTTGAGCCCTGGGCCGGTTGGCAAGAGCAGACGACCTTGTTCACCTGCTGCGCGTTGCCGCCGGGGAACCGGAAGAGCGTCGTGTTCGACATGCTTACTCGTCCCATCCGCGACGCCGAACGCGACCTGGTCGAACAGGTCTGGCCGCAGGTGATCGAAACACAGACCGAGAAAGCCGCCCTGGTCCGCCAGGCCGAGACCGCCCTGGCCGTCGCCGGTAAAACTCCCGGTGACGTCGACGCCATGAACCAAGCCAAAGCCGCCGCACTCGAAGCCGACGAATACCAGGTCGTATCGAAACCGATGATCCTGGCCGACGACATCACCCCCGAAGCCACCAAGACCATGCTGGCTCAGCAGGGCGGCCGTGCCTCGATCATGTCGGCTGAAGGCGGTATCTTCGCCACCATCGCCGGACGCTACTCAGGTGTCCCCGACCTGGACGTGTACTTGAAAGGTCATGCCGGGGACGACCTCCGTGTCACCCGCAAAAGCGGACCCGTTGAAGAGGTCGACCGGGCCGCGCTCACGATGGGCCTGGCGGTTCAGCCCAGTGTTCTCACCGACATCGGCCAGCTACCCGGTTTCGAGTCCCGCGGCTTCCTCGCACGGTTCCTCTTCACCCTCCCGAAGTCGACCGTCGGGTACCGCGACGCCACACCACCACCGGTGCCGGCCATGGTCGGTGAGATCTGGCACCGACGCATCAAAGAACTCACCCACGTCATGTGGGCTGCATCCACCACGACCCTGCCCCTAACACCCGAGGCTCAAGACCGGGTCGCGCGACTGGAAGTCGAGCGGGAGCCGCGCCTACGACCAGGCGGTGAATGGGAACCCATCCTGGCGTGGGCGAGCAAGCTCACCGGCACCATCCTGCGTATCGCCGGGCTCATGCACATCGCCGAGAACATCACCACCGGATGGCGACGACCGATCACCGCCGAGTCCATCGATATCGCCGCCTACCTCGGACACCACTACGCCGCCCACGCCCTAGCGGTCTGGGGACACATGGTCACCACCGCCACCGGCCCCGCCCCGGCACTACTCGACTGGCTCAAACGAACCGGCCGCACCGAAACCACCCGTCGCGAAATCCACCGCGCACTCAACCGCCGACTCGACCTCACCGGCATCGACACCGGTCTGACCCTTTTGGAACAACACGGATACATCCGCATCCACCGACCACCCGCCAACGGCAAGGGCGGCCGGCGGCCTTCACCACGAATCCAACTCCACCCAAACCTCACCAAACCCGAGCAGGCCCTACCTCAGGTATAGGGCAAGCCCTAAAAGGCGCTCAGAAGCGCTCTCAGCGGGCCAACGCAGGCCACGCCACCGAATCAATCGTCCGACCCTCACTCAGATGAGGGCCAACACCCGAAAACCCGCCACAAGCCCACACAGGGCACCACACCACACACCAATGGAGGCAACACAATGGCTTTCGAGCCGAAATTGGACCAAGACGAGCAACTTCTCACCGTCGAAGAGGCCGCTGAATTGTTCCGGACGACGACCCGGTTTCCTCGCCGTCTGATCGCGGAACGGCGAATCAGGTTCATCAAGCTTGGGCGTTATGTTCGCATTCCCAAGTCTGCGGCCATGGAGCTTCTTAGCGACGGTGTTGTGGAACCGATGACGAGTGCCGAGGCTCGGAGGGCTGCCTGATGGCAAACCAGCCCGGAAAGCGCCGGTTTGGAAACCTTCGCCGGCGAGCGTCTGGCCGATGGCAGGCTTCCTACCCAGGACCGGACGGACAACGCCACTACGCGCCGGACACCTTCGCGCGTAAGGGCGACGCCGAACAGTGGTTGAACCTCAAAGAAGGGGAGATTTCGCGTCGAGAGTGGATCAATCCGGAGCGGGCGAAAGTCAAGCTCAAGGACTACGCCATGACCTGGTTGAAGCAACGCGCCGGGCTCCGCCCGAGAACCGTCGACTTGTATCGCTGGCTGCTCGCTAAGCACATCGTGCCTCACCTGGGCAACGTCCAAATGGGCGATGTGGACACGCCGATGGTCAAGGATTGGCGGGTCAATTTGCTGGCCAGCGGTGTTTCCAACATCATGACTGCCAAGTCCTATCGGTTGCTGCGCACCATTTTCATGACTGCGGTGAAGGAAGACGGAATGCTGCTGCGCAATCCCTGTCAGGTACGAGGCGCCGATACGGAGAACTCAAAAGAACGCCCGATCCTCAGCGTCGAGCAGATCTACAAACTTGCGGACCTCGTGTGTGCTCGACCGATTGGCCAAGTCATCAAGTCGGGAGAGGGGCGCTACCGATTGCGATTCAAGCGGATCGAAGACGACAAACGGGAGGAGCACCCGCGAATATTTCCTACCCGGAAGTCTGCTGAGGCCGAACTGTGGCAATTGGGTTATGCGGGTAAAACCGCGATGATCCGAGACGATCGGTTCAAGGTAATGGTGCTGGTCGCTGCCTTCGCAAGTTTGCGCTGGGGTGAGTTGATCGCATTGAATCGGCGGGCTGTCAGCGCGACTCCAGGAGTGATCGATGTGCGCGCCGCGTACGTCGAATTGCAGAGCGGCGCGCTGATGCTTGGTCCACCGAAGTCGAAAGCTGGCATCCGTTCGGTCACCATCCCTGCCACGGTTGCCGCAGAACTGGCAAAGCACTTGGAGACCTATGTCGGCGAATCCGATGATGCCTTGGTGTTTACGAGCCCGACTGGCCGGCCGATGCGACGTAGCGGCTTTCAACGGCTCACCGGTTGGACCTATGCAGCCAAGGCGATTGGTATGCCGGGCTTGCATTTCCACGATCTACGCCACACGGGGAACACGATGGCAGCCGATACCGGGACCTCGCTGAAGAACCTCATGGCTCGCATGGGCCATGACAACGAACAGGCGGCGTTGCGGTACCAACACCGATCCAAGGAAGCCGACCAAGCGATTGCGCAAGGGCTGGACCGGATGCTCCAGGCACGCGGTGAGACTTCTGCGTCGCAGTCGACCGAGGGAGACGAAGTGTTGCTCGCCAAACTGCGAGCGCTGCTTCAGGAACACGACGGTGGGAATGGGTCGGTGGTTTCGCCGCCGAGTCCCACCTAATTGCCCGCTAATTGCCCGGGGGCCGAATGAAGCCCCCTTCACACACACGAACGCCGAGGTCGGGATTTACCCTCTGACCTCGGCGTTTGCTGCTTGGAGCGGGCGACGGGAATCGAACCCGCGTCCTCAGCTTGGGAAGCTGATGTTCTACCATTGAACCACGCCCGCAATGGGGCCACTGTATCGAATCGCTCTTCGGCCACTCCCGCCGCCTCCGTCATATCAGGCAAAACGTAGGCTCTGCGGCATGCTGCTGTCGGATCGTGACATCGTCGCCGCGGTTAAGGCCGGGCGCCTGGGCGTGGAGCCGTTCGCCGCCGATCTCATTCAGCCTTCCAGTGTGGATGTGCGTCTGGATCGGTATTTTCGGGTCTTCAACAACCAGAAATACACGCATATCGACCCCTCCACGCGGCAGGACGAACTCACGTCCTTGACGGAGGTCGAGGACGGTGAGCCGTACGTTCTGCACCCCGGCGAGTTCGTTTTGGCGTCGACGCTCGAAATCTTCACGCTCCCCGACGATCTGGCGGGGCGGCTGGAGGGCAAAAGCAGTCTGGGCCGGTTGGGGCTGCTCACGCACTCGACCGCGGGCTTCATCGACCCGGGTTTCAGCGGTCACGTCACCTTGGAGCTGTCCAATGTCGCGAATCTGCCGATCACGTTGTGGCCGGGCATGAAGATAGGACAGTTGTGTCTGTTCAGGCTGTCGTCCCCGACCGAGCACCCTTACGGTTCATCCGTGTACGGGTCCCGGTATCAAGGCCAGCGGGGGCCCACGCCGTCCCGATCGTGGCAGAACTGGCAGGTCAGTCCCACCAAGCGCGTCACCGATAAGAGTTGACCGATCACGTAAAGTGATCAAATGTTGTTGAATCCACCAAAAGTGACGCGTATAGCGTTTAGCGTCACCGTATGGACATAACCAGTAGTCTTCAGAGCGCATTGGACGCGGTGGTGAGTTTCGTGCCCAAGGCGGTGGCCTTCTTGGTCATCCTGATCGTGGGCTGGATCATCGCAAAGGTCCTGCGCAAAGTCATCTCGAAGCTCCTGGCGCGGGTGGGCTTGGACAGGGTTGCCGAGCGAGGTGGTCTGCGCAAGTACACCGGTAAATACACGGTGAGCGAGCTATCGGGTCTCCTTGTGTACTTCGCGGTCCTGTTGTTCACGCTTCAGTTCGCGTTCAACGTCTTCGGGCCCAACCCGGTCAGCGATCTGCTGAATGCGCTTGTCGCCTGGTTGCCGCACCTGTTCATTGCCGGCGTCATCATGGTGGTGGCCTTCGCCGTCGGTAACACGGTGTTCGAGCTGATCTCCGGCGCGATGTCGAACACGTCGTATGGGCGTCCGATGGCTCGGGTCGCCCAGGTTTTGATCATCGCGGTGGCGGCGATCGCGGCGTTGAACCAGATCGGCATCGCCACGACCGTGACCACACCGATCCTGATCGCGGGGTTGGCGATGATGGTGGGTGTTGTGGTTGTCGGTGTCGGAGGCGGCATGATCGCACCGATGCGGTCCCGCTGGGAGCGGATGCTGGGGGCAGCCGAAAACGAAGGGGGCCGGTTGTCGGCCTCGCGTGGCGACCGACGGCAGAGCTCTCAATTCGGTCAACCGGCCTACCAGTCGCAGTACACGCAGACCGATCAGTCTCAGCAGACGGCGATGCCGCAGGACGCGACCGCGCCGTCGGGGCAGCCGCCCCATGCATCCCAGGCGCAGCCGCCTCATGGCACTCCGCCGGGACACACCGGTCAGATGTAGACGTTCACGATGACGGAGGTGCGGTCACGGGGGCCGCACCTCCATTTTTTTATGCCCGTGATTCGAGACGAATGACGATGGACTTCGACACCGGTGTGTTGGAACGTTTCGCTGTCGCGTGGAGCGCGACCAGCGGATTGGCTTCCGGGAAATAGGTCGCCGCGCAGCCACGCGCTATGGGGTAGGAGACGATGCGGAACTCCTCCGCGCGTCGTTCGACGTCGTCGCCCCACTCGCTCACCAGGTCCACGATGTCGCCGTCGGCAAAACCCAGCTCCACGACGTCGTCGGGGTGGCAGAACACGACACGGCGTCCGCCACGGATGCCCCGGTAACGGTCGTCGAGGCCGTAGACGGTGGTGTTGTACTGATCATGGCTGCGCAGAGACTGCAACAGCAAACGTCCCGTCGGCACGGTCGGCGCGGACACGGAATTGACGCTGAAGCGTGCTTTACCGTCGGCGGTCTCGAAGGTTCGGCCGTCACGCGGTGGATTCGGCAGCGTGAACCCGTTTCCCTTCAGTCGCCGTTCGTAGTCTTCGAACCCGGGAACGACGTTGGCGATGCGTTCCCGCACCGCGCGGTAATCGGCTTCGAAGTCGCGCCACGGCAGGGTGTCGCCCAGTACAGCGCGTCCCAGTCGACTGACGAACGCCACCTCGCTGATGAGATGGCTCGACACGGGTGCCAGGCGCCCACGGGACGCGTGGACGCAGCTCATGGAGTCCTCGACCGTGACGAATTGGGGGCCTGCGGCCTGGTGGTCTATCTCGGTGCGTCCCAGAACAGGCAGGATCAGACCGGTGCGGCCGGGGACGACGTGCGACCGGTTGAGCGTTGTGGAAATGTGGACGGTCAAGTCCTGTGACCGAAGCGCGGTCTCCGTCACTTGCGTGTCGGGGCTGGCCGCGGCGAAGTTACCCCCGAGACCTATGAAGACCCGAGCGTCTCGGCGTCGCATCGCCTCGATCGCGGCCACGGCGTGGTAGCCGGGTTCGGGAGGTGTCTCGATCCCGAACTCGGCATCCAGCCTGTCGATCCACGGCGGCGGGACCTCCCAGATCCCCATGGTGCGGTCGCCTTGAACGTTGCTGTGGCCTCGCACCGGGCACAGGCCGGCGCCGGGACGTCCGATCATGCCGCGCAACAGCTGGACGTTGACGATTTCCTGGATGGTCGCCACGGCTCCGGTGTGCTGTGTCAGGCCCATTGCCCAGCAGACGATGGTGGCGTCGGAAGCCGCGAAACGGTCGGCGGCCTCCTCGATTTCGTCCCGGGTCAATCCGGTGGCTGAAAGTGTTGCGTCCCAATCGATCTCGGTCTCAGCGTATGCCTTGTAGCCGCTGGTGTGCTCCGTGATGAATTCTGTGTCGACGGCGCCGCGCTCGCGAAGCAGAGCGCCGATCGCGGCGAACAGCGCGTGATCGCCGCCTAGCTTGATACGGAGGAACTGGTCGGTCAACGGCGTTCCACCGCCCACGACTCCGCGTGGCGTCTGGGGGTTTTTGAAATTGAGGAGTCCCGCCTCGGGCATGGGGTTGACCGCGACGATGCTCGCACCGGCCTTCTTGGCCTTCTCCAGAGCGGTCAGCATCCTGGGATGGTTGGTCCCGGGGTTCTGCCCGACTATCACCAAAAGGTCGGCCTTGTGGATGTCGTCGAGTGTGACCGAGCCCTTCCCGATGCCGATCGTCTCGGTCAGCGCCACACCAGACGACTCGTGGCAGTAGTTGGAACAGTCGGGAAGGTTGTTGGTTCCGAAGGCTCGGGCGAACAACTGATAGCAGAACGCCGCCTCGTTGGAGGTGCGTCCGCTGGTGTAGAAGACGGCTTGGTTGGGGTCGTCGAGGCCGGTCAGATGCTCGGCGATCAATGTGAAGGCGTCGGACCAGGAGATGGGCTCGTAGTGGTCGCTGTCGGGCCGCCGCACCATGGGGCGTTCGATACGGCCGGTCCGTCCAAGCCGGTGTTCGTCCCACTGCGCGAGTTCGCTGATCGAGTGTGTGGCGAAGAACGTCGTGTCGGCTTGGCGGCGTGTGGCCTCCTCGGCTACCGCCTTGGCTCCGTTCTCGCAGAACTCGGCGCTGGAACGGTGTCCCGGTTCGGGCCACGCGCATCCGGGACAGTCGAAACCGTCGGCCTGGTTGATGCGCAGCAAAGCGCGCGAACCCCTCACGATCCCGGGCTTTCCCAAGGCGTACTTGAGCCCCGTGACGATGCCGGGAACGCCGGCGGCGGATCGTTTGGGCGAAGAGACGGTGGGTTCGTCCTTGTCGGCCATGGCGGGTTCACCCTCCGGTGTCGCGGTTGTGGTTTCAGTATGGCCCTTGCCGCACGAGACCGGGCAGTGACGTGCATCTGACACCATGTATTCATGACCATCGACATAACGCCCGTATGGATGGTGC
>DXGR01000147.1 GCA_019113825.1 Candidatus Stackebrandtia excrementipullorum
CCCCGAAAACCTGTACCTCATCGAACCGACGTCGGCGGTCGACGCACACACCGAGGCCTTGATCGCGCAGCGACTGCGCGACTACCGAAAAGGCCGCACCACGGTGGTTCTCACCACCTCGCCTTTGATGCTCGAACAAGCCGACCGGGTGCTGTTCGTCGACGACGGCACAGTCCAAGACGGCGGCTCGCACCGCGAACTCATGACCACCAACACCGACTATCGGGTGCTCATTTCACGAGACTCCGAAGGGGCCGACGCCGAGGGGGTACCAGCATGAGCGGTCAGAACCCGACGGGTCTGCCCGTCGCGTCGGCCAAAGACAGCATCCGGCACGCCGGACGGATCGTTGCCGGTCACCGACGACAGCTGGTGACCACCATCGTCCTGTACTCCGCAGCGGCGGCAACGGGTTTGGGCGCACCGTGGCTGTTGGGGCTGCTCATCGACAACGTCGCGAGCGGAAACACGTCGACGGTCAACACCATCGCGGTCGCCGTCGCCGGTTTCATGGTGTGCCACGCTTTGCTGAGCGGCCTGTCGCATTTCGTATCCAACCGCTTCGGTGAAACCGTCATGGCGCAGCTGCGCGAGGAGTTCGTAAGGCGTTCGCTGGCACTTTCTTTGTCCACGGTCGAGCGGGCGGGCACCGGCGACCTGATGACGCGAAGCTCCCGAGACGTCACCCAACTGGGCCAGGTTCTACGCCGGGCGGCACCGGAAACATTCGTGTCGCTGGTGACCCTTCTGCTCACCCTGGTGGCGTTGACCGTCGTCAGTCCGCTGCTCGCCGCCGTCGCCCTCCTCACGACGCTCCCGGTCCTGTGGGGCCCGGTCCGGTGGTATCTACGCCGAGCACGAGAGGCCTACCTGGCGGAGAACGCCACCTACAGCCGGATATCGGAGAGCCTTGCCGCAACGGTCGAGGGGACCCGAACCGTCGAGTCGTTGCGGCTCGCCCGACAACGCATCGAACAGGGCGACAAAGACATCGCCGATTCCTACAAGGCCGAACGACGCACCCTGTTTCTACGTTCGATCCTGTTCCCGTCACTCGACTTCGGCGTGACACTGCCGGTGGCATCGGTCATGCTCGTCGGCGGGCTCCTGTACTCGGCAGACATGGCGACCCTGGGCATGGTCACCGCCGCCGTCCTGTACATCAACCAAGCCGGCGAACCGATGTTCATGCTGGTGGCATGGCTTGACGAACTACAGGTAGGCGAGGCTTCGCTCGGCCGCCTGATCGGTGTGGGCCCGATGGACGCCGACGAAAAAACCGGCGATGTTGTCGACAGCGGTGAAGGCGCCGCCGTCGATGCGGCAAAGGTTCGCTACGCCTACACCGAAGGGCACGATGTCCTTCACGATGTGGATCTCGTGATCCCCAGGGGAGAGAGGCTGGCCATCGTCGGCCCCTCGGGGGCGGGTAAATCCACGTTGGGACGGTTGATCGCCGGCATCGACTCCCCACGTAGCGGCCGCATCACCGTCAACGGGCGCCGCGTCGACACGCTCTCGCTGCAACAGCTCCGCCGGCAGGTCCTGTTGGTGACGCAGGAGCACCACGTGTTCGCCGGTACGGTTCGCGACAATCTGGCGCTGGCCAACGGTCACGCCGACGACGGTCGTATCCACGCCGCACTGGCCGCCGTCGACGCCGACACGTGGGTTCGACAACTGCCCGACGGTCTCGACACCATCGTCGGCTCGGGTGAACGGACGCTCAATCCCGCGCAGGCACAACAGGTCGCGCTGGCTCGCCTGGTACTGGCGGACCCGGACGTTCTCGTTCTCGACGAGGCGACATCCCTGCTTGATCCGCGTGCCGCCCGCCATCTGGAGCGGCATCTGGCCGCGGTTCTGTCGGGGCGCACCGTCGTCGCCATCGCGCACCGGCTGCACACGGCTCACGACGCCGACCGCATCGCCGTCGTCGAGGCCGGTCGGATCGCCGAATTGGGGCCGCACGACGAGCTTGTCGCGGCCGGTGGGCACTATGCGGGGCTGTGGCGCTCTTGGAACTCATAACCACCCGACACCACACTCACCGTGATCGTTGCGCCACCCCCTGCTGTCGCCATGGAGTCGGCGGGAGCCGAAGCCGCGCGTGACATAATCTCAGCCGCAATCTTTCAAGCAGGGGGAAGGGCACCATGCGCGCAGGACAGCTGCTGGGCGGTCGCTATCGACTCGACGATCGAGTGGACGCCGGCGGTATGGGCACGGTGTGGCGGGGCAGCGACACTCGACTCCACCGCACCGTGGCCATCAAGGTCCTGCACGCCGGTTTGTCGAACGACGAGGTGTTTCGGCGGCGTTTCGAGGTCGAGGCCCGTGCCGTTGCCGCGCTCCAGGCCCCCGGCATCGTCAACATTTACGACTACGGCGAGGACGCGGGCCCCGATGGGGCGCTGTGTTACCTCATCATGGAATTCGTCGAGGGGCGTTCACTGTCGTCCATCCTGGCGCAGCACGGACGGATCGACCCCCACGAACTGTTGAAGATCCTCGCCGACACAGCCGAGGCGCTGGATTCCGCGCACCGCGTCGGCATCATTCACCGTGACGTCAAACCGGGAAACATCCTCATCACCCGTCGCGACGGCAAACCCAAGATCGTCGACTTCGGGATCGCCCGCGCCAACGGCGAAGCGAACCTGACAAGCACCGGGATGATCATGGGCACCGCCGCCTACGCGTCACCTGAACAGCTCAACGGTCAACAGCTGACCGGTTCCTCCGACGTGTACTCGCTCGGGGTCGCCGCCTACGAATGTCTCGCCGGTCGCAAACCGTTTACCGGCGACACCCCCGCGACCATCATCGCCGGGCACATCGGACACAACCCTCCGCAGTTGCCGCCCGACATCCCGCCCGCCATCGCGCAGTTGGTCATGCGGACACTCGCGAAAGACCCGGCCGACCGGTGGCCTTCGGCGGCCGCGTTCGCTCAAGCCTGCCG
>DXGR01000148.1 GCA_019113825.1 Candidatus Stackebrandtia excrementipullorum
AACGTGCCGCTGGACGGTGCCCGTATCACCGACGACGGCAGGATTCGGGCCGTTGTTCCGACGCTGCGGGCCTTGCGCGACGCGGGCGCCCGGTTGGTCGTTTGCGCGCATCTGGGACGTCCCGGTGGGGAACCTGCCGAGAAGTACTCACTGGCTCCGGTGGCCGAGCGCCTGGAAAAGCTGCTGGGCCACGGTGTGGTCTTCGCCGCCGACACCATCGGGCCACAGGCGGCCACAGCGGTCTCCGCGCTGTCCGACGGCGGCGTGGTCCTTCTGGAGAACCTGCGGTTCAATCCCGGTGAGACCGATAAGGACGATGCAGAGCGAGGTGCGTTCGCCGCCGCGTTGGCCAAATTCGCCGACGTCTACGTCGATGACGCCTTCGGTGCGGTACATCGCCGACATGCCAGTGTGTACGACGTGGCGACCTTGTTGCCATGTTATGCCGGGTACCTGATTTCGGCCGAGGTTGACGTCCTCAAACGGCTGACCGAGTCGGTGAATCGACCCTACGCCGTGGTTTTGGGTGGAGCGAAGGTGTCCGACAAGCTTGCGGTCATCGCCAACCTGTTGGACAAGGTGGACCGTCTGCTCATCGGTGGAGGCATGATGTTCACCTTCTTGGCCGCGCAAGGCCTGTCGACGGGTTCGTCGCTGCTTGAATCCGACCAGATCGACCGGTGCCGCGGCTTCCTCGAACAGGCGAAGGCACGTGGGGTGGATCTCGTGTTGCCCGTCGACACGGTGGTGGCCGAACGGTTCGCTGCCGACGCCTCCCCGCAGACCGTGGCGGTGGAAGACATCCAGGAGGGGACGATGGGCTTGGACATCGGCCCCCGGACGGCGGCGCTGTTCGCCGAAAAACTCGCCGACGCACGCACGATCTTCTGGAACGGGCCCATGGGCGTTTTCGAGTTCCCGGCGTTTGCCGACGGGACTCGCACCGTGGCTCGAGCACTGGTCGACGGTGACGGGTTCACCGTGGTCGGTGGTGGTGATTCGGCCGCAGCGGTGAGAACCCTGGGGTTGCCCGAAGCGGAGTTCGGCCACATTTCCACCGGTGGAGGTGCCAGCCTGGAGTATCTGGAAGGCAAGACTCTACCGGGTTTGGCTGTTTTGGACAGTGAGGAGTGAGATGACCGAATCGACGCGTCGTCCGCTGATTGCGGGCAACTGGAAGATGAACCTCAACCACCTTGAGGCGATCGCCCTGGTCCAGAAGCTGGCATTCAGCCTGGACGAGAAGCAATTGTCTGATGTGGAAGTAGTGGTCCTTCCGCCATATGTGGACATTCGGAGCGTTCAAACGCTCGTCGACGGCGACAAGCTTCTTATCGGCTTCGGCGCCCAGGACCTGTCGACGCATCCGTCGGGTGCCTACACCGGTGAGGTTTCCGGCGCGATGCTGGCCAAGCTCGGTTGCCGGTACGTGACCGTCGGGCACTCGGAGCGTCGTCAGTACCACCAGGAGGACGACGAACTGGTTGCCGGCAAGGTGCGGGCCGCCCTGGCCAACGGCATAACACCGATTCTCTGCGTCGGTGAAGGGCTGGACGTCCGTGAATCGGGCGACCACGTGGCCTACACCGTTCGTCAGATGGTGGCCGGCCTTGATCGGTTGGACGCCAAGGAGGTCGGTTCCGTGGTGGTCGCCTACGAACCGGTGTGGGCGATCGGTACGGGGAGGACGGCGACTCCGGCCGACGCCCAGGAGGTCATCGGGGCGCTGCGGGCGGAGCTGGCAAGCCGTTTCGGTGAGGTTGCCGACCGGATCCGGTTGCTGTACGGAGGTTCGGTCAAGGCGGCGAATATCGCCTCGATCATGTCTGAACAGGACATAGACGGTGCGCTTGTCGGCGGAGCCTCCATCGACGCCGAGGAATTCGCCAAACTGTGTCGGTTTCCGGAGCACGCCGGCGGAACCGGCGGATAGGCCGTCGTCTCTTTTTAATAGATTTTTCAGTGAACGCGCCGTGGTCGATACGACCACGGCGCGTTCACTCGTCCGGTGACAGTTGACTGTGACCTTAACCACTTGTAAGGTCTAGGGCGGCTCGGTGGTCGAGGCGTCGGAGCTGGCCGTACACATGACGCGTGACCATAACGGTCGTCTTTCGGGGGAGCGGTGACGTTTCAGGTGACCAACAATGGTAATGCGCCGGTGGCCGTTCCGTTATCTTTGCCGGGGCGGCACTGTGGTGTCGCGGTCAGCGCTTAGAGTGTGTCATCACCGGTGGTGGGCGCTCACGTTGATCGTCCTGATTCACCCCTTCAGGAGTATCTTGATGCGTGGAAACTCGACGACTCGTCGCAGCCGTATGGCCGCGGCCGCGGTGACCGCCGTCCTGGTCGCCACCGTGGCAGGCGCCTGTACCGTCGACGAGCCGGAGGACACCGGCGTATCGGGTCGGCCCGATGTCGGTGGGACCGTGCGGATCGCGACCCAAGCCGGTGGTTTTGAAACCCTGGATCCGCAACGGCTGTTCATTACCAGTCAGATGAACGCCTCCAAACTCATCACCCGGACTTTGACGACCTTTATGCCGGCGCCGGGCCTGGAGGGGGCCGAGATCGTCGGTGACCTGGCTACCGACATGGGGCGTCCCAACAAAGACAACACGGTATGGGAGTTCACACTGCGCTCGGGCCTCAAATGGGAGACGGGCGAAACCGTTACCTGCGACGATGTCCGGTACGGCGTTTTGCGTAACTTCGACATCCGAAACGGTGAGGACGCGGTGGTGATCGGCGGCCCACCGTATCCGGTCAAATGGCTTGATGCGCCGGACGACTATGCGGGTCCGCTCAGCGACCCCGATGTGCACGTGCCCGGGGTCGTCTGTATCGACGACGACACGATCAGGTTCAAACTGAAGGAATCCGTTCCGCATTTCCCCGCCGCGCTGTCGATGACGGCGTTCTCGCCGGTGCCACAGGGGGAGGGCGTGGACGGCGACTATGTACCGGTGGCCACCGGGCCGTACAAACTCGAGGAGTTCTCCCCGCCGGCCGAGGACTCTGTGGGGGCCGCCGTCTTCGTGCGAAACGACCAGTGGGACGCCGAGACGGACCCTGTACGGTCCGCCTACCCCGACCGGGTCGAATACGTTTTCGGTGCCGACGTGGAGGAGACCGCACAACAGATCGTCGCAGGAAACCCCGACTACGACAACGTCGTGATGTACGAGAGCGTCCCCGCTAATTACCTGCAACAGGTGGTCAACGACACTCAGTTGATGTCGCAGACGGTCAACGGCCAGACCAACGGCATCACGTACATGGCCATCAACACGAGAACCGTCACGGATTTGGAGTGTCGACAGGCCCTGGTGTACGGCTTCAACAAGCGTAAGTACCTCGACATCCGAGGTGGGCAACTGTTGGGTGAGTACGCGAACTCCATGATCGGTCCGGACGACCCCGGCCATAAGGACTTTGACATCTATGGCCTCAAGGACAATCCCGAGGGCGACCTTGAACGTGCGCGCCAGCTGCTGGACGAGGCTGGAGACTGCCCGACCGAGCTGACTCTGGACGCACCGGATACGCCGGCCAACAAGCTGACCGCCCAGACGGTCGTGGACACCTACGGTCGCATGGGTATCGCGGTTAAACTCAACTTGATCGATATCGCTTCGTATTATTCGGTGCTCGACTACCCGGAGAACCAGCACGACCTGGTGATAACAGGTTGGGCCTCGGACTGGCCGGGTGGTTCGGGCGTGCTGCCGGCACTGTTCCACGGTGACATGCTGATAGAAGGGGCGAATTCGAACTTCTCACTCCTCGACGACCCCGAGATCAACGCCATGATGGATGCGGCGGCGTCCGCAGATAATCTGGAACAGTCTTATGATCTGTGGGGTGAAGTCGACCAGGCGGTTCAGGAGATGGCGGTGTCGGTACCGATCTCGTATATGAAGGTCATGTCGCTGTGCGGACCCGATGTACGAGGTGGTTTTTTGAACGCCCAGTGGAGTGCGGTCGACATCTCGTCACTCGGACTCGTCGATGAGACGGCCTGACCCAACCCGCTGTCAGGTACGTTATGCTTCTGCCCGATATCCGTAACCCGGTTTTGCCGCCAACCCATGCGGTCGACCGCTCGAGAGGACCCCGGAAACCTTTATGCTTCAGGCGATCGTATACGTCCTAGTCGGTGTCTTGCTTGTTACCAGTGGTGCGCTGATCCTTTTGGTCCTGTTGCACAAGGGTAAGGGCGGCGGCCTGTCGAGCATGTTCGGCGGCGGTGTCAGTTCAAACCTCTCCGGCTCGTCGGTCGTGGAGAAGAACCTCGACCGGATCACCATCGTGGTGGGCGTTATCTGGCTTGCGGCCATCGTCGGTTTTGGTGTGGTTTTGAGGACGCTGACCGCGATATAGACGTCGGTTCGTACACCTGCCATCGGAACGATGTGGCAGCGAACCCTTGCCCGAAGGCGTGATGTGAGCGCCTTCGGTTTTTTGTGTCTGCTCATCCGTCGGGCCGATATTGGTGCCCCTTTAACGGGGATTCGCATGTGCCGACGCATTCAAGGGGTCGTAAAACGGCGGTGTAGTGCCGAGAAGTCGAAAAAATCGGCCCCCGGTCTTCACACTGACGTGTTCGTCGTCATAGACTCTTGACGTCGGTCGCCCGACGATCGGCCAATGGTGGATCCCCCGTCCGCCGGACCTGGCCCAACACAGCGCCCCCTGTGAAGGAGCAATTCTAAAATGGTCAGTGGAAATGCCATCCGAGGCACACGAGTCGGCGGTAGGCCGGCCGGCTTGCCCGAACGCGGCGAACCTGCGCCACGACAGTTTGTGGACTACTGGTGCGCCAACGGGCACCAAACTCGACCCTCCTTCTCCATGAAAGCCGAGGTTCCGGTGACCTGGGACTGCCGCAGGTGCGGCCTGCCCGCCGGTACCGATCCACAGAATCCCCCGGAACGCCCGACGGCACGCCCGTACAAGACACACCTTGCCTACGTCATGGAACGCCGCTCCGCCTCCGAAGGAGAGGCCCTCCTGGCCGAAGCCCTGGCCAACCTGCGTGCCTCTCGTGAGGCGACCGCCTAAGACAGCCCCGCCCGGCTCGGTTACCGAACGCCAACCGGATCTACCGGTTGGCGTTCGGTTCGTGTATACCCAGAGACAACAGTTCAACTGCGGGTCGGTCGGGCGGACACCAGTCAAAGCTCGACAGCTCTTCCCTCGTGGCCCAACGGAGCTGGTCGTGATCGTTGCTGCCGGTGGGGAGCTCGCCCTCGAGAAACGCCCACCGGCACTCCAAATCGATGTATCGGTCGCCGACGAGCGTGGCGCTTCTGATCAGCTGGGCGCCGGGCCGTACCGGGACCCCGAGTTCCTCGAATATCTCTCGACGCAGGGCCGTCGCGGCGTCTTCGCCGACCTCCACCTTTCCTCCGGGAAACTCCCACAGACCGGCGGCATGTTCGCCACGGGCGCGCCGACACACCAGAAGGCGATCGTCGGCAACGATCACGGCGGCTACGACATGGATGCTTCGCACGACGTCGTTCATCGTCGGCGCGGACTCAGCGCCTCAGGCTGTGGAACCGTTGTGGCAGAGCCGCCGCTGCGGCACGGTCAAGCAGCCACCGTGTATGGGACACTCCGCCTACCCCCGCAGCCGGTGCCTGCTTTGGGCCCGCGCCCGACATCGCCAGGGCCACCGCGTCGGCTTTGGACGAGCCGGACGCGATGAGCCACACTTCATCGCCGGAATTGATCGCCGGATACGTGAGCGTGATCCGCTTCGGCGGTGGTTTCGGCGCCCCCCGCACCCCCACCACCGCGCGCTCCTCATACACCGCGGGTTGTCCCGGGAAGACCGACGCGACGTGGGCGTCTTCACCGACGCCGAGCATGACGACGTCGAACCGGGGGAGGGCGGCATCACCGCGAGCAGATTCGGCCAGGCGCTGCGTGTACATGGCGGCGGCCGTTTCGGGATCGTCGCCGCCGATGCCGTCGGAGGTCGGCATCGGGTGGATACGGTCCGGATCGACCGGCAGCCGGGAGAGCAGGCTTTCCCGGGCCTGGGTTTCATTGCGATCCGGATGGCCGTCGGGGAGGAAACGTTCGTCGCCCCACCAGAAGTCGACCGCGGACCAGTCGACGGCCTGCCTCAGGGGGCTTTCGCACAGTGCAGCGTGAAATTTGGCGGCGATGCGGCCGCCCGTCAACACCACACCGGCTTGCCCGCGTACCGCCTGTGCGTCGGCGATACGCGTCGCCAACCGGGCAGCCACCGCTTCGGCGAGGACCTCGGGGGTGGGGTGGACCACGATGCTCGTAGTGTTCATGAGACCTCCATGGACGTGGTGACTATCTGAGGGCACAGGCCTTCGGCGTCGGTGCAGTAGGTCAAAGCCGCCTCATAAGGCTGGTCGGGGTCCAGGTGCCGCAGCTCCTCGGTCAGGAGCTCGCCGAGAGTGCGACCGTTGAGGATCTGGGTGCGGTCGGCGAACCCGGTGCGTCGTAGCTGCGTCTGGCCCGCTTCGTCACGGGTTATCTCGATCTCGTCCCCGTTGGTGAGAGTTATGGCGACGCCTTTGATCGCCGGCAGATGTTCGCTGTTGCGGATCACCGAGGTGTTCTCGATGACGGGCCGCACACCGAGTCGACCCCCCAACCAGCCGGCCAACAACGTGGCACTGGGGTCGGCGGCGTCGGCGGTCAACCGAACGGACGCGGCGGGCGCCGATGCGGTGTCGAACGCGCTGGCGATCAACGAACGCCAATAGGTGATGCGGGTCCAGCACAGGTCCGTGTCACCGGGACTGTAGTCCAACGCACGCGCCGACAGCGTCTGGACGGGGTGCGATGAGCGCGCGCTGTAACTGATGCGACGGTCGGCGAAGGCACCCAACGGGTCTTCGGCCGCGCGGACCGGTGGCTGAACGAACCAGCATGTGACCACGGGGACATCGGGTGCCAACAAGGGCATCACGACCGACTCCGCGTGGTTGGCCAGCCGTCCGTACAGGCGCATCACGACAGCCTCACACGGGCCGAGCCGACCACCAACGATGATCTCGGCGTCCAATCGTGGTCTGTCCCGGCCTTCATCGCGACGGACCACGATGAGAAGTCGACACGGGTGTTGTTGGGCCGCCAACGTCAACGCCGCCTCGGCTTCTCGTTCACCCTTTTCGTCGACGATGACGACGAGGTTCAACGCCAAACCACTGGTGCCCCCGGCCGAATGACGTTCGCTGGCCAGTGCTGTCACCACTTCGGTGGCGGTGGTGTCCCACAACGCGATCAATGACATCTCCTGGTTACGCGCGCCGCCAGGCGCGACCGTCGATTTTCAGCATTCGATCGGCGGCCTCGGGCCCCCATGTCCCTGCACGATACGGCTCAGGCTTGTGTTCGGCCCAGAACTCCTCCAAGGGGTCGACAACGGCCCAACTGGCCTGAACCTCGGCAGCGTCGGGGAACAACGTCTTGTCCCCGAGGAGGACGTCGCGGATGAGCCGTTCGTAAGCTTCCGGACTGGACTCGGTAAAGGCCTCTCCATAATGGAAGTCCATGGAAATGTCCCTCAGTTCCATGCCCGTCCCCGGTACCTTGGAACCGAACTTGACGGTGACGCCCTCGTCGGGTTGAACCCTGATAACCAACTGGTTGTGCCCCAGCGTTTCGGTGTCGTAGTCGTGGAAGGGGAGATGCGGTGCCCGTTTGAAGACGAGCGCGATCTCGGTGACTCTGCGCGGTAGCCGTTTTCCCGTCCGAAGATAGAACGGGACGCCTGCCCACCGACGATTCTGTACACCCAGTTTCACCGCGACGTAGGTTTCGGTCGAGGAATCGGCCGGGATGCCGTCTTCGGCGAGGTAGGCCCGCGCCTCACCACCGGGAACCCAGCCGTCGGTGTACTGTCCGCGAACCGCGAATCGGTGTAGATCCTCGGGCAGCGTGACGGCCCGCAGAACCTTGAGTTTCTCGGTGCGGATCTCCTCGGCACCGAAGCTGACCGGTTCCTCCATGGCCGTGAGTGCCAACAACTGAAGCAGGTGATTTTGGAGAACATCCCGTGCCGCTCCCGCCGAATCGTAGAAATCCGCGCGTGAGCCGATACCGACGTCCTCGGCCATGGTGATCTGCACCGAATCAACGTAGTGTGAATTCCACACCGGTTCGAACAAGGCGTTGGCGAACCTCAACGCCAAGATGTTCTGCACCGTCTCCTTGCCCAGGTAATGGTCGATGCGGAAGACGTCTTCGGCGGTGAAGACGTTGTCGACCAGGTCGTCGAGTTCCTTGGCCGACTCCATATCGTTGCCGAACGGTTTTTCCACCACGACCCGTCGCCAACCCCCCGATGAGGAGTTGTCGGCTGCGCCGGTGCGATCCAGCTGCCTCAACACGGTCGGGAACGCCGCGGGCGGAATCGAAAAATAGAACGCCGCGTTGCCACTGATCGCGTGGGAGTCACGCAGCTCGTCAAGCGTGGCTCCCAAAGCGTCGAACGCCGTGTCGTCTTCAAACGAACCGGGAACGAACCGAAAGTTGCCCGCCAAGCGGTTCCACACGTCTTCACGCCACGGTGTCCGAGCATGTGATTGTGCGGCTTCGCGGGCCAGCTGTTCGAAATCCCCGTGTTCCCAGTCGCGACGTGCGAAGCCCAGGATGACAAACGATGCCGGGAGTAGACCACGGTTGGCGAGGTCGTACACCGCGGGGATCAACTTCTTTCGTGCCAGGTCCCCGGTGACTCCGAAGATGACCAGCGCACACGGTTGCGGGATGTGCGGAAGCCGCCGATCCTGAGGGTCTCGCAACGGGTTCTGCGATGGTTGGTTCATCAGCGGATCTCCTTGGCCGCCGCCAGAATGGCGTCGACCCCTATGGCGCGGTCACGTAGGTGCAGCCACAACAGCGGCCTTTGCCTGTCCCTCAGTGCTTTCCGGTCTCCGGCGGCTTGTGCGGCGATCAAATCCGCAAAACCGTATGGTCGTCCCGGCACCTCCACGTCGTTGCCGGAGTCGGCGGTTATCTGCAGAAACACTCCGGTCTGTCGACCACCTTTGTGAAACTGTCCGGTCGAGTGCAGGAAACGTGGCCCCCAACCGAACGTGATCGGGGCGGTCGTCGTCGAAGCCAACGATTCCCGCATCCCGGCCAGGCGGTGATCGGCGGAACGGTCGAGGTACGCCATGACGGCGAGATAGCCGTCCTCGCCCACCTGATCGACCAGGGACCGCAAGGCGTCGACCAGATTGTCGGCTCGCGTGCCGTAGGCAAGCAGGCCGGTCTCCTCGAACACCGGTTGTTCGTCGGGAACACCGGTCTCGAGAATCCGTTTTGTGTTGTCCTTGCTTTCGGCGACGTTCGGTTGATCGAACGGGTTGATTCCAAGAAGATGACCTGCGTAGGCGGTGGCCAGCTCCCAGCACAGGAACTGTGCACCCAACGGGCCGTTGACGGCGACGTCCGGTGGTTCCAGGCTGGAAGCCTTCCCGGTGTGGGGGGTGGCGCCGCCGACGGTGATGCTCAGCACCTCACCTGTGCGCGCACCCCTTGCCGTCGGTGTTTCGACGACAACCGGCAGAATGCCCGTCTCGTTCTTCCCGGTCGATTCTGCGATGAGTTGCTCGGCCCAGTCACCCAAACCGACGATGCCGGTCCCGTCCTCGGCGATCGTCACGGTCTGTCGTTCGGCCAACAAGGCCCCAAGCAACAGCGCCGGATTCTCGCCCGCAGGATTGACGATGGTGTCGGCGAAGGCGGCCGCCTCGTCGAGCAACGTGGCGACGTCGACACCGGCCAGCGCCGCGGGAACCAGACCGAACGCCGTCAACGCGGAATAGCGTCCACCGACGTTCGCGTCGGCGAGAAAAACCTTCGCGCCCATGGCGGTACCCAACTGCTCCAACGGAGACCCGGGGTCGGTCACCACGACGACGTGCTTGCCGAAATCCTTGATGCCTGCGTCGGTGAACGCCTGCACCCAGCTGCGACGCAGGCTGTCGGTTTCGACGGTGCCGCCCGATTTACTCGACACCACCACCACCGTTTCGTTCAGCGGCAGCCGCAGGGCTTCGGTGACCTGCTCGGGATCAGTGGTGTCCACAACGGTCAGCGGTACGTCCAGCGTGCGGCAGATGACCTCCGGCGCCAGTGACGAACCACCCATACCGGCCAAGACCACGTGGCGAATCCCGTCTTCGACCAGTCCCTCGCGTAGCTCGGCAAGCTCCGCGGGAAGGTGACGGGAACGCTCAAAGGTGTCAAGCCAGCCGAGCCTGATCGAAGCCTCATCGGCTGCTTCGGGGCCCCACAGCCCGGCATCGGCGGCGGCGAGCCGCCTCGGTACGTCCTCGGACACGAGACGTCGAACCGTGGCGGAGACGTCATGCCCGGTGGAGACACTGAGACTCGCGGCGGCGTCCATACGAATGGTCGGCACGTTCACGCTCCGCCGGTGTCGTCGAGTGCGGCGGCAACCTGTTCAAGGAGGTCCTGCCAGCTCTTGATGAACTTCTCCACACCTTCACGTTCCAGGGTCGCAATCACGTCGTCGTAGTCCACGCCGAGCTCGGCGAGCGTCGCCATGGTCGCGTCGGCGTCGGCGTAGCGGCCGGTGATCGTGTCTGCCTCGGTCACGCCGTGATCGGCGAACGCGTCCAGAGTCGCTTGCGGCATGGTGTTGACACAACCGGAAACGATGAGATCTTCCACGTAGATCGTGTCTCGGTACGCCGGGTTCTTTGACGAGGTCGAAGCCCACAGAGGCCGCTGCGGGCGGGCTCCGTGCTCTTGAAGTGCCCGCCACCGGTCGGATGCGAACGCCTGTGTGTACGTGCGGTGCGCGAGTCGCGCATTCGCCACCGCGGCACTGCCCTTGGCGTCTTGAGCCTGAGAAGATCCGATCGCGTCGAGCCTCCCGTCAACCTCGCTGTCCACACGCGATACGAAGAACGACGCGACGGAAGCGATACCCGACAGATCGTGCCCCGCCGCACGCGCCCGTTCCATACCGTCGAAAAAGGCGTCGATGACGGCGCGGTAACGGTCCAGCCCGAAGATCAGGGTGACGTTGACGCTGATGCCCTCCGCCAACACCGCCGAAATTGCGGGCAGCCCCTCAAGCGTGGCCGGGATCTTAATGAACAGATTGGGCCGGTCCACCTGCCACCACAGGGCCTTGGCCTCGGCGACAGTGCGTTCGGTGTCGTGGGCCAGCCGAGGATCGACCTCGATCGACACCCGGCCGTCCACACCACCGGTGGCCTCGTAGACGTCACGAAGCTGGTCACACGCCCAACGTATGTCGTACGTCGTGATGGCCCGCGCCGCCTCGTCGACCGAAACGCGCCGCAACGCCAGTTCCCTCAATTGTTCCCGGTAGTCGTCGCCGGCGGCGATCGCACCTGCGAAGATCGTCGGATTGCTCGTCACACCGACGACGTGTCGTTCATCGCGGAGTTTGGCGAGATTGCCCGAACTCAACCGCTGTCGCGAGATATCGTCAAGCCATACCGCCACTCCGGCGGCCGACAGATCCCCAAGACGGTCTACAGACATGAAGCACAGCTCCTTCGCTGTCGGTCGGCAGCTATTCGAAACACTAAGTCGTTGACGTTGTTCAGCGTCTGACGAGCGGCGGCCACCACGTTGTCCACGGTGAACCCGAACTCCTCGAACAGGCGCTGGTACGGGGCACTGGCACCGAAATCCTCGATGCTCACCGCAACGCCCGCGTCGCCGAGCAGATCGCGCCAGGACATGGCTATGCCCGCCTCGACGCTGACACGCGCTCGCACGGCCGGTGGGAGCACCTCATCACGGTAGGACCGGTCCTGCGCGTCGAACCACTCACGACACGGCATTGACACGACCCGCGTGGCCACACCCTCCGCCTGCAGCCGTTCGCGCGCCTCGACGGCCAACGAGACCTCGCTGCCGGTGGCGATCACCACGACCTGCGGGTCTCCGCCCTCGGCGTCTGCCAACACGTAACCACCGCGCAACGTGCCTTCAGCCGACGCGAAACGGTCCCTGTCGAGGGTCGGCACGTTCTGACGTGTCAACGCCAAGGCCGTCGGTCGATCGACATGCTCCAAGGCGGCTCGCCACGCCCACACCGTCTCATTGGCGTCGGCGGGTCGAACCACGTCCAGGCCCGGAATCGCACGCAGTGCCGAAAGATGCTCGACGGGCTGATGGGTGGGGCCGTCCTCGCCCAAACCGATCGAATCGTGGGTCCAGACGAAGGTGACCGGAAGTTTCATCAGTGCCGCGAGCCGGACGGCGGGGCGCATATAGTCGCTGAACACCAGGAAAGTGCCCCCATACGGACGGGTGTGGCCGTGTAGGGCTATGCCGTTGCAGATCGCACCCATGGCGTGCTCGCGAATACCGAAGTGGAGCGTTCGGCCATACGGGTGCCCTGGGAACATCTTGGTCGCGCGATCATTGGGCAGAAACGACGGTTCTCCGTCCATGGTGGTGTTGTTGCTGCCGGCAAGATCGGCGGAACCACCCCACAGTTCCGGCAGCACCGGAGCCAACGCCGACAGGACCTTTCCCGACGCCGCACGTGTCGCCACGCCCTTGTCGTCGGCTTCGAAGGTTGGTAGCGCGTCACTCCAGCCTTCCGGCAGTGCACGCGACCGCAGCCGGTCGAACAGTTCTTTGTTGCGCGGGTTCTCCGCGGCCCAGGCGTCGAAGCGTGACTGCCACTCCTCGCGGTGGCGGCGGCCCCGCTCCCTAGCTCCCCGCGCGTGCTCGAGTACGCGCGCGTCCACGTCGAAGTGCTTTTCGGCATCGAAACCGAGAATCTGCTTGGTCGCGGCGGCCTCGTCGTCTCCCAGCTTCGAACCGTGGATGGCGCCGGTGTTCTGCTTATTTGGTGCGGGCCAGCCGATGATGGTCTTCAACGAAATGAACGACGGCTTGTCCGTCACCTGCTTGGCGGACTCCAACGCGGCGAACAGTTCTTCGACGTTTTCGCGGTAGCTTCCGCCCCCACGCCAGTCAACGGTCTGCGTGTGCCAACCGTAGGCCTCGTACCGCGCGTTGACGTCCTCGCTCAGCGCCACACGAGTGTCGTCCTCGATCGAGATCTCGTTGTCGTCGTAAACGACCACGAGGTTGCCCAGCTGTTGGGTTCCCGCCAGGGCGCTGGCCTCGTGACTGACGCCCTCCTGGATGTCGCCGTCGGAGCAGAACACGAACACCCGGTGGTCGAACACCGAGGTACCGGGCGCGGCTTCGGGATCGAACAACCCACGTTCCCGACGCGCGGCCATCGCCATGCCCACCGCCGTGGCGATGCCTTGGCCCAGCGGCCCCGTGGTGGTTTCCACACCGGCGGTGTGGCCGTATTCGGGATGCCCCGGCGTGGCCGACCCCCACTGACGCAGGGCCTTCAAATCATCCAGTTCGAGCCCGTATCCGGCCAGGTACAGCTGGATGTAAAGCGTCAGGCTGGAATGGCCGCAGGACAGAACAAAACGATCGCGCCCCACCCAGTCGGGTGTGGCGGGGTCGTGCTCCATGATCCGCTGAAACAGCAGGTAGGCAGCCGGAGCCAAGCTCATGGCGGTGCCAGGGTGCCCGTTGCCGGCCCTTTCCACCGCATCGATCGCCAGAACCCGGGCCGTATCGACCGCCTTCTGATCGAGATCGGACCAATCAAGTGCTGCAGTGGACACGGGTTGCCTCCTCAAGGCAAACGACGGCTGCTCGACACGCATGACGATACCGACCGCGCCGCGCCGATTCCGCGCAGCGCGAGATGACGCGCGAAGTATCGTCGTCGCGGAGTGAGGCGAGCCACCCACCGGCCCCCCTGCCACCTCGGATACCGATGCGCATACGCTCTTCCACGATGCGTAGAAATTCGATGTCCGCTACCAGGACGGCACCGGTATCGCCGGCCGTGCCCGACCGTGGGCGGACGATTGTGGTCAACACCGGCGCTGAACCGCCTCCCTCACCGCGGTCGAAACCGGCCGCGATCGTCAAGGCGTACATCACCTTGACCAAACCGCGGATCGTCGAACTGCTGCTCATCACGACGATCCCGACGATGTTTCTTGCCGCACGACTACACGCGGGCGGGCTTCCCGACCTGGTGACGGTGCTCGTCGTCGTCATCGGTGGCGCCATGGCCGCCGGTGCCGCCAACGCCATCAACTGCTATTTCGACCGAGACATCGATCAGTTGATGCGGCGAACATCACGTCGCCCGATCCCTCAACACACGATCGCACCCGAGCGGGCTCTGACCTTCGGTCTGGTCCTGGCCGTGGTGTCGATCGCGCTCATCTGGTCGTTCACCAACCTGTTGGCCGCAGCCCTGACGCTCGCCGCCATCGCGTACTACGACCTGGTCTACACACTCTGGCTCAAACGCACCACCGCCGCCAACACCGTTTGGGGCGGCGTCTGCGGTTCGGCTCCGGTACTGATCGGATGGGCCGCCGTCACCGGCACCCTCTCGTGGGAGGCATGGATCCTCTTCGCCGTGGTGTTCTGGTGGCAGCCGCCTCACTTCTTCGCCTTGGCGATCAAGTACAAGGACGATTACGCGGCCGCGGGCATTCCGATGCTTCCGGTTGTCGCCTCGCTGCGACGTGTCGGTCTCGAATCGGTCATATATGCGTGGCTTACCCTAGGGTTCTCGCTTGCTTTGTGGCCGCTTGCAACGACACCGCTGTACGGCGTGGTTGCACTGGTCACCGGAGGGATGTTCTGTCTCGAGGCGCACCGTATGCACGGGCGGGCGCGTAGAGGCGAGAACGTCAAGCCGATGCGGCTGTTCCACTGGTCTACGTCGTATCTGACCCTGTTGTTCGTCGCCGTTGCCGTCGATTCGTTCCTGCTGTAATCGCCCGGGAGGCCGCGCATGCCCACCGTCGCTCTTGTCACGTGCGTCGCACTCCCCGAGCTGGACCCGGACGAGGCCAGACTGCTCACGCCGCTTCGTGACCGGGGCATCGTGGCCACCCCGGCGGTCTGGAACGACCAAACCGTCGTCTGGGACGCCTTCGATCTGACAGTGATTCGGTGCCCGTGGGATTATTCGGAACAACGCGATCACTTCCTCGATTGGGCTCACCGGGTTCCGCGTCTGTGCAACTCCGCCGAGCTTGTCGAATGGAACACCGATAAGCGTTATTTGGCGGACCTGGCCGCCGAGGGTGTCCCGGTTGTTCCGACCACGTGGATCCCGCCGGGAACCGACGTGGGCCTTCCGACTCACGGCGAGTGGGTGCTGAAGCCGTCCATCGGTGCGGGGAGCCGAGGCGCCGGGCGATATCGCATGGACGACACTGCGCAGGCACAGGAGGCGTTTGATCATCTCGCGCGGTTGCACCGTTCCGGAGCCACCGCGATGGCGCAGCCATACATCGCCGGTGTCGACGTCTCGGGAGAGCGTGCGCTGATCTACATCGACGGCCGGTACTCTCACACGATTACCAAGGGCCCCATGCTCACAGGGCCTTACCACGGGTTGGACGAGCTGTACAAGGCCGAGACGATATCGGACGGACGCTCCTCGGCCGCCGATCGAGAGCTCGCCAAGGCGGCGCTGACGGCCATACCCACCGACGAGACGCCGCTGTATGCCCGGATCGACCTTGTCGATTCACCGAACGGGACCGTGGTGCTGGAGCTGGAGGTGGCCGAACCGAGTTTGTTTTTCGGGTGGCATCCACCGGCGGCGGCGAATATGGCCGAAGCGATCGCGCGTCGACTGTCCGGTTGAGCCTCGGCCGCTTCATACCACTCGGAACGACCACAACGCGCTGGTAACCAACACACCGAGGCCGTTTGTAGCCCAGTGGAGACCGGCGGCGGCTATGAGACTGCCACTGCGACGTCGGATCTCGCACAGCACCCAGCCGGCGACGCCGGTAAACGCCACGACGGCGACGACCATCGCGGTCTTCGCCATGGGGCCCGCTCCGAAGGCCTCCGACACCAGCTGGTTGGCGTTCAGGGCCGCGGCAGGGACGATATGCCACAGGCCGAACAGCACCGAGGAGATCGCAACGGCCGGCCATGTTCGTCCCTTGCCGCGAAACAGCCCCATCAGGACACCGCGAAAAGCGATCTCCTCGAGGAGGATGGTCCCCAACGGGATGATGACGAGCGCGGTCAACAACGCGGTTCCGGTGTGCATCTGGTATCGGCCGTCGAGAAATGCCTGCCGGGTCAACGGAATCACAATGGCGACGGCGTACACGACGGCGACGGCCAGCACCGCGACCAGCGCGTACTTGACGCCCCGCCACCATGTTCGACGTGACATTCCGAGGTCGTGCCAGGAGAACCCGGCACGTCGTGCCAGGAGGATCAAAGCGACGGCCACGAGAGGCTCTAGGACGAGGCCGGTATTTCCGGGGCCGAGGCGATTGGCGAAGCTCACCATCCCCAGGGCGAGAACCGATACCGCCAGGACCGCAAGCACTGAGCGATTGTGTGAGGTTCGCTGCCACAGCTTCGCTGCTCGTCGAAGAGGGGATGGTGCTTCAACGGGCGCATAGGAAGGTGCAGCGGGCGAAACCGGGGAGGTTTGTGCCACGATTGCGCAGCGTACGCCATGATTATGGCAGGCGGTTGTGAGGTTGCTGACAGCCGCTACACGGCGGCAACGGTCTCTTCTCTGGTAGCGGTGGAGGGCGAAGCGGTATCGGAGTCCGACGGGAGATAACGACGACCCGCGACCACGAGGTGCACCGTGAACAGCCACAGGATCGCCGCGGCCAGCATGTGAGCACCCACAAGGATCACGGGCAGGCCCGTGGCGAACTGAACGAAGCCGATGAGTCCTTGAGCCAGTTCGATGCCCAACAACCACCACAAAGCCCGCCGCAGTCGTAGGGGCGCCTTCAGCGCCACGGCGGCCAGGCCGGCCGCCACGGTCACTCCTAGCAGCAGGAATACGGCGTGGACGTGCACCTGTGCGAGCATGGCCGGGTCGAGCGGAATCCGGGGAGAGGAGGGGTCTCCGGCGTGAGGCCCACTCCCGGTTACCAGGACCCCGAGCGCAATGGTTGCCAGTGAGGCGGCCACGACCAGCCACGACAGGGTGCGGAAAGCCGGCGGAGTTGCATATTCGATGTTGCCGTCGGGTTCACGCGACCGTGCGTACCCCATGTACGCGGCGGTCAGGATGCCTATGGAGATGAGGAAGTGGCTGCTGACGACCCACGGGTTGAGACCCGAGGTGACGGTGATCAGGCCTATGACCGCTTGGGTCGGTACGCCGATCGCCACGAGAAGGGCGTACCCGATAAGCGCCCGTCGGCGGGGCTTGAGCAGCAGGGCGGCGAGCAGCGTCGCTGCGGCGACGAACCCGACTCCGACGCTGAAGAGCCGGTTTCCCCACTCGATGTATCCGTGGATGCCCATTTCGGGAGTGGCGTGAAACGCTCCCGGTTGGCAGTTGGGCCAGGTGGGGCAGCCCAGACCCGAACCGGTCAGGCGAACCGCGCCGCCGGAGACGATGATGGCGACGTTCACGATGACGTTGGTCAGGTTCAACCGACGAACGATGGTGGGTGACACAAGTCAAGAGCTTACGGGCGTGGTCCGGCTCACTTGACCCCCGGTTGGCCATGACGAAAGAAATAAGCAACACTGGTGTTGTGGAAAATTCGGTGACCAGGCAGTCGTCAGGCTGCGCGCCACCCGACGGGGAAACCCGCCGCCGGGTCGCCGAACTGCTGCTCGAAAACGGCCACGCCACGGCGAGGCAACTGGCCGTCGCCATCGGCGTGACGCCGGTGGCGATACGCAGACATCTCGACGTCATGACCGCCGAAGGCCTGGTCGAGCACCGTGAGCCGCAGGCCACCGGTGGTCGCGGCAGGCCCGCCCGAGCCTATCGGTTGACTCCGGCGGCTCGTGAGACGTTCGGGCACCACTATGACGACCTTGCCACCCAAGCGCTGCGCTGGATCGGTCACCACGGAGGTCCCGCCGCCGTGGCCGCTTTTGCGGCCGAACAGGTGGCCGGTTTGGAGGAGCGTTGTCGCACCGCGATGGACGTGGCCGACGATGACCCGTTGTCGCGAGCCGAAGCGCTGGCGAAAGCCCTGTCCGACGAAGGGTATGCCGCAACTACAACGGCCATAGCCAACGGCGGACAGTTGTGCCAACACCACTGTCCGGTGGCGCACGTGGCCGCGGAGTTTCCGCAACTGTGTGAAGCCGAAACCGAGGTGATCGGAAGGCTCGTGGGCCACCATGTCCAGAGGCTTGCCACCATCTCCAACGGCGACGGGGTTTGCACGACCTACATTCCGGCCGGCACCGCCGCCCGGCTACAGTCCACAACCGCCAACAATGAAACGTCGCAGGTGAGGAATCGATGACTGACACCACTAACGCCCAACCGCTGAGCCAGGAGGAGACGCTCGCCTCTCTCGGTAAATACGAATACGGCTGGGCCGACTCCGACGCCGCGGGCGCTTCGGCGCAACGTGGCCTGTCCGAGGCCGTGGTGCGTGACATCTCGGCGAAAAAGGACGAGCCGGAATGGATGCTCAACCTTCGGTTGAAGGGCTTGAAGCTCTTCGACCGTAAGCCCATGCCCAACTGGGGTGCGGATCTGTCGACGATCGACTTCGACAACATCAAGTACTTCGTCCGCTCCACCGAGAAACAGGCCACCTCGTGGGAGGACCTGCCCGAGGACATCAAGAACACCTACGACAAGCTGGGCATCCCCGAGGCGGAAAAACAGCGCCTCGTGGCCGGGGTCGCCGCTCAGTACGAGTCCGAGGTCGTTTACCACAAGATTCGTGACGACCTGGAGGAGAAGGGGGTCGTCTTCCTTGACACCGATACCGGCCTCAAGGAACACCCCGAGGTCTTCGAAGAGTACTTCGGTTCAGTCATCCCGGTGGGGGACAACAAGTTCGCTGCTTTGAACACCTCGGTGTGGAGCGGCGGCTCGTTTATTTACGTTCCCAAGGGCGTGCACGTCGACATCCCGCTCCAGGCGTACTTCCGCATCAACACCGAGAACATGGGGCAGTTCGAGCGGACGCTCATCATCGCCGACGAGGACTCGTACGTCCACTACGTCGAAGGATGCACCGCGCCGATCTACTCTTCCGACAGTCTGCACTCGGCGGTCGTCGAAATCATCGTCAAGAAGAACGCCCGGGTCCGCTACACGACGATCCAGAACTGGTCGAACAACGTGTACAACCTGGTGACGAAGCGTGCTGTTGCCGAAGCCGGCGCCACCATGGAGTGGGTCGACGGCAACCTGGGCAGTAAGATCACCATGAAATACCCGGCGGTCGTGATGACGGGCGAACACGCCAAGGGTGAGGTGCTCAGTGTCGCGATGGCCGGCGAGGGGCAACACCAGGACGCCGGCGCCAAGATGACGCACGCCGCTCCGCACACGTCGTCTTCGATCATCTCCAAGTCGATCGCCCGTGGCGGCGGCCGTACGTCGTACCGGGGCCTGGTCCAGGTCAACGATGGGGCTCACCACTCGAAGAGCACCGTCAAGTGTGACGCGCTCCTGGTCGACAACGTGTCGCGTTCGGATACCTACCCTTACGTCGACGTTCGTGAAGACGACGTCGAGATGGGCCACGAGGCCACGGTTTCGAAGGTCAGTGACGACCAGCTGTTCTACCTGATGAGCCGCGGGCTGACCGAGGACGAGGCCATGGCGATGATCGTGCGGGGATTCATTGAACCGATCGCCAAGGAACTTCCGATGGAGTACGCGCTGGAACTCAACCGGCTCATCGAACTCCAGATGGAAGGAGCCGTGGGGTGACCCGCGGTACCACCGCTGTTCGACGTATCGACAAGAGAAAGTGAACTTCGTTGTCCATGACTGAGCAAGCCGTGCCCGACGCGCCCAACGTGGCCGGTGCCGTGGAGGCGTCCGACCGGGTGGTCAGCCATCTGCACCCGGTGGGGTCGTTCGATGTCGACGACCATCCGATGCCCAACGGTCGCGAGGAGGTCTGGAGGTTCACGCCGCTGCGGCGGCTGGCCGGTGCGCTGGACCAGCAGGAGACCGCGGATAAGGCGGCCGACTACCAGGTGAATGCACCCGACGAGGTGACCCTGGCGACGTTGGCCCCGGGCCAGGCTCCTCGAGGAACGGTGTTGCTGCCCGCCGACCGTGCGGCGGCGATCGCATCCCGGGAGACGGCCGAGGCACTGCACGTCAAGGTCCCGGCGAATACCGAGTTGACCGAGCCGGTCTCGGTGACGGTGACGGCAGCCGAGCATAAACGCAGTAACGCACACTATGTGCTGGAGGTCGGGGCGTTCGCCAAGGCGACGCTCATACTGGACCACCAGGGTTCGGGCGTGCACACCGGCAACCTTGAAGTCGTCGTCGGTGACGGCGCCCAGGTCACCGTGATCTCGGTCCAGGACTGGGACCGTGAATCGGTTCACCTGGGGCAGCATGAGGCCCTGGTGGGGCGTGACGCCTCGTATCGACACATCGTCGTCACTCTCGGTGGTGATCTGGTGAGGTTGAACTCCAACGTTCGTTACGGTGGCACCGGAGCCGAGGCGGACTTGCTCGGGTTGTACTTCGCCGATGCCGGTCAGCACTTGGAGCACCGCCAGTTCGTCGATCACAACGCTCCTCATACGAAAAGCAACGTCGACTACAAGGGCGCGCTGCAGGGGCAGGATGCCCGCACCGTCTGGGTGGGTGACGTGCTGATCCGCAAGGTCGCCGAGCAGATTGAGACCTACGAGATTAACCGGAACCTGGTGTTGACCGATGGCGCTCAAGCCGACTCGGTACCCAACCTGGAGATCGAAACCGGGGAGATCGTTAGCGCCGGCCACGCCAGCGCAACCGGGCGTTTCGACGACGAGCAGCTGTTCTACCTTCAATCGCGGGGCATTCCCGAAGACGAGGCACGTCGGTTGGTCGTGCGCGGATTCTTCGCCGACCTGTTGAGCCGCATCCACATTGATGCGATGCGTGAACGGCTGAGCAAGGCGATTGAGAAGCGCCTCGACAAGGCGGGGGTGTGATTCGATGACGACGTCGAGTGGCACCTTCCACCGCATCTGCGCGGTGAACGAACTGCCGGTGAGCGAGGCTGTCAGAGCCGAGATCGACGGCACCCCGATAGCGCTGGTGCGCACCGACGACGATGTTTTCGCCATCTACGACGAGTGTTCGCACGCCGCCGTCGCGCTCTCGGAGGGAGACGTGGAGGACTGCACCCTGGAGTGCTGGCTTCACGGTTCACGCTTCGATTTGAAAACCGGTGAGCCCACCGGGTTGCCCGCGACGGTTCCGGTGAAGGTGTATCCGGTCGAGATCCGTGACGGCGACGTCTATCTAAGCCTCACGCCCAAGAACTAACGATATTTCGGGAGAAAGTTTTCACATGAGCACGCTTTCCATTCGCGACCTTCAGGTGTCGGTGAACGTCGGCGAGGGTGAGGAAAAGCAGATCCTTCACGGGGTCGATTTGACCATCAACTCTGGCGAGACCCATGCGATCATGGGCCCCAACGGCTCCGGTAAGTCCACGTTGGCCTATTCGGTGGCCGGTCACCCGAAATACACCGTCACCGGTGGTTCGGTGACTCTTGACGGTGAGAACGTCCTGGAAATGAGCGTCGACGAACGTGCGCGCGCCGGTCTGTTCCTGGCGATGCAGTACCCGGTGGAGGTACCGGGAGTATCGGTGTCGAACTTCCTGCGCACCGCGAAGACCGCCATCGACGGTGAGGCGCCGAAGCTTCGCACGTGGATGAAGGACCTCAAGTCGGCGATGTCCGGCCTCAACATGGATGCGGAGTTCGCGCAGCGCAGCGTGAACGAGGGGTTCTCCGGCGGTGAGAAAAAGCGCCACGAGATCATGCAGCTGGAGCTGCTGAAACCCAAGATGGCGATCCTCGACGAGACCGACTCCGGGCTCGACATCGACGCCCTGCGTATCGTCAGCGAAGGTGTCAACCAGGCTAAGACCGACACCAACGCGGGCGTTCTGTTGATTACGCACTACACGCGGATTCTGCGCTACATCAAGCCGGACTTCGTCCACGTGTTCGTCGGCGGTCGGATCGTTGAAGAGGGCGGTCCCGAACTGTCGGAGCGCCTGGAGGCCGAAGGGTACGAGCGGTACGCGGCCGGCGCCGGCGCCGCCAAGATCGGAGAGTGAGCATGGTCCCGACCGTGCCGTCGCAACGTCCCGCGGACGTGCCGGATCTGGACGTTGCGGCGGTTCGTCGTGACTTCCCGATTCTTTCGCGGACGGTCGCGGGAAAACCGCTTGTGTACCTGGATTCGGGCAACACGTCCCAGAAGCCGCAGGCCGTGATCGACGCCATGGCAACGTTCGCCTCAACTCACAACGCGAACATCGCCCGGTCCGTTCACACCCTCGGAACCGAGGCGACCGACGAGTTCGAGGGTGCACGCGCTAAGGTGGCGGCGTTTGTCAAGGCGCCGTCCACCGACGAGATCGTGTTCACGAAAAACTCCACCGAGGCCATCAACCTGGTGGCCTATTCGATGTTGGCTGCGACGCTCGAACCGGGCGCCGACCCACGGTTGACGCTGGGGCCCGGCGACGAAGTGGTCATCTCGGAGATGGAACACCACTCGAACATCGTGCCCTGGCAGTTGCTGTGCCAACGCACCGGTGCGAGTTTGAAATGGTTGGGCATCACCGATGAGGGACGGCTTGACCTCACCGATCTTGACGATGTCATCACCGAACGCACGAAGATCGTGTCCGTTGTGCACATGTCGAACATTCTCGGCACGATCAATGACGTGACACCTATCGTGGCCCGGGCCCGACAGGTGGGTGCTCTGGTCATGCTCGACGCGTCCCAGTCGGTGCCGCACCTGCCGTTCGACGTGACACAGCTGGACGCCGACTTCGTCGTCTTCACCGGCCACAAAATGTGCGGTCCGACCGGTATCGGTGTTCTGTGGGGAAGGTACGACCTGTTGTCGACCATGCCTCCCTTCCTCGCCGGTGGATCTATGATCGAATCGGTGTCGATGGCGAAGTCGACGTACGCTGCCCCGCCGGCTCGATTCGAAGCCGGAACGCCGCCCATCACCGAAGCGGTCGGTTTGGGCGCTGCGGTCGACTACCTCTCGAACCTCGACATGCGTGCAGTGCAGTGGCACGAGAAGGAATTGGTCACGTACGCGTTGGACGCGTTGAGCAGTGTCCCCGATTTGACGGTGATCGGCCCCGCCAACGCGGTATCCCGGGGAGGAACGGTTTCGTTCGACCTTGCCGGTATCCACCCGCATGACGTGGGGCAGGTCCTCGACTCCGAGGGAGTTCAGGTCCGAGTCGGTCATCACTGCGCGAAGCCGGTTTGCGCCCGGTTTAAAGTGGCGGCCACGACACGGGCGTCGTTTTACGTCTATACGACTCGACAGGACGTCGATGCGCTTGTGGCAGGCTTGGAAAAGACGCGGAAGGTGTTCGGCTGATGCTCGATGAGCTGTACCAGGAGGTAATCCTGGATCACTACAGGTCTCCGCACGGGAAAGGCTTGCGGGAACCGTTCCAGGCCGAGGCGCACCACGTCAATCCGACCTGCGGTGACGAAATCACTCTGCGGGTACACATTGATGACGGTCGAGTCGCCGATGTCTCTTACGACAACATCGGATGCTCGATTTCCCAGGCCTCGGCCAGCGTCATGTACGACCTGGTGCACGACAGGAAATTGGAGGAGGCTTTCGCCACACTCGAAGCCTTCTCCGAATTGATGGCCAGTCGAGGAGCCGTCGACCCCGACGAGGATGTGTTGGAGGACGCGGTGGCGTTCGCCGGCGTGTCGAAGTTCCCCGGCCGGGTGAAGTGCGCGTTGCTGTCGTGGATGGCGTTCAAAGACGCCGCGATACGCGCGAGTTCAGCTACGAGCGGAGATAACACATGACCGACACCGAGACCACCGGTACCGAAGCGGCGAAGGAGACGACGCCGGTCGCGAAGGCGGCGTCCGACGACGTCCTGGAAGCCATGAAGGATGTGGTCGACCCGGAGCTGGGCATCAACGTCGTCGACCTGGGCTTGGTATACGGCGTTCACGTTGACGACGACAATGTTGCGACGGTGGATATGACGTTGACCTCGGCCGCATGCCCGCTGACCGACGTTATCGAAGACCAGACACGGTCGGCGTTGACGAGCGGTCCGGGCGGCGGACTGTGCAGCGACATGCGCATCAACTGGGTATGGATTCCGCCGTGGGGCCCCGACAAGATCACCGACGACGGCCGTGAGCAGTTGCGTGCCCTGGGTTTCAACGTTTAGATCTCGTGACCGTTAATCGCCCGGCCGCCGGAGGCGGCCGGGAAATACTGGTGACGCCGGAACGGATCGCCAAGTGGCTCGACGGATTCGAGCAACGGCACGGAGGCGCTGAACTGATCGCCACCGAGACCGGTGTCCGCGCCGAGGCCTCTAACGGCGCCGTCGCGGTGTGCGATCTCCCGTTGGGTGCATTTCTCCCGCATCAGGTTCCGCAACCGGACCCGACCGAAGGTTGGGGACGTCTGCTGGACTTCTTCGTCGAGGCGGCGAACCGTCCACGGACCGTGGGTGCGGTCATCGCGCGGCGTGGCGCGTTTGCCGTCGGTGTGTTCGACGGCCATCGCCTGCTTCGATCGAAGGTTGACACGACATACGTGCAGGGGCGTACCGCCGCAGGCGGATGGTCCCAGCAACGGTACGCCCGGAGAAGATCGAACCAGGCGAACAAGGCCGTCAAATCGGCCGCCGATGTGGTGCATCGCCTTCTGGCGGAGGCCCTGGACGAGCTGTATGCGGTTGTTACCGCCGGGGACCGCGACCTTGTGGCCGCGGTCCTTGACGATCCGCGTCTGGCCGGAGTGAAGGAGCGGGTGCATCCTCCGCATTTCGGTGACGTGGCCGAGCCTCGACGCTCGACGTTGGAGAAGTTGCCCCAGTGGTTTCGCGTCGTGCGTATTCATCTGGTGCAGCCCGACGAGGACTTACCGAAAACGGCGCCCCTGGTCCCGCCGGAAGGCCCACACCGCTGTCCCCGCGGTGGCCGCAGTCCAGACTCCCAACGCGATCAGAGACGTCGGTTCGGGAGAAAAGTCGGTGGTTGCCGTCCACACCAGCTCCACCGCGCCGCGGGTGGGCAAAAACGGTGCGACGTGTTCGAGAAACGAGGGCATTCGGTCGGGTCCGCCGAAGAACAGCCCTCCTCCAAACGCCATGGGGAAGAACAACAGCTGGGTTACCGCCAATGCAGCGCGGCTGGGCAGCGCGTAGCCGACGGTGAGTCCGAGTAGGGAGAACGGGACCGCGGTCACCAGGAGGGCAACTGCCCCCAGGAGCAGACCGGGGACGGAGACCGTCGCCTCCGTCAACAGTGCGGCGATCAGGAGAACGGGTAGCAGCGCCAGCAACGTCATGACGCCCACATTGATGACGCGTCCGATGAACCGAGGCGCCGCCCCCACGGGCAACGTGCGTGTGAACGGTTCCCACGGTTGGGCACGGTCTTCGGCGACGCTGATGCCGTACTGAAACAGGCAGGCCGACATGGTGGCGAACACCGTCATCGCGCCCGTGGCGTAGGTGGCGGCTGCAGAATGGGAACCGGCGAACGGCACCACGAAGAACAACATGCTCGCAGCCGGAAAGAACATGGTCCCTATGACCGCGATCGGTACACGGACGGTCTCAAGAAAATGGTATTTGGCGTGTGTCAAGGCCAGTGACATTGATGGGCCCTTCAGGCGTTGGTGAGGGTGAGGAATGCGTCTTCGAGTGATGCCGGTTCAATCGCCAGCTCACGAAAGTCGGGACCTGCTGTCACGAGCTCGCGAATGACCTGGTCGGGGTCGGAGGTGTAGACGACGACCCGGTCTCGGTCACGTCGTGAATCGACCACGGACTCGGTCTTGATCTGTTCGCCGAGGTAGCTGACCTTGGTCAGTCCGACGCGTTTTTTGATCTCGTCGACGTGGCCGTCGGCAAGAAGACGGCCTTCGCCGATCACGACGACGCGTTGCGCGAGCGCCTCGACCTCCTCTAGATAATGGCTGGTCAGGACGACGGTGCCACCCTCGGCGTGGAACGATGCGATCGCATCCCACAGGGACCGACGCGCTTCGACGTCCAGGCCGGTCGTGGGTTCATCGAGGAAGACCAGTTTGGGGCGGCCCACAAAGGCCAAGGCCACCGCCAGTCGTCTTTTTTGTCCACCCGACAGTGCACCGGTTTGTTTACGTCTCATGCCGAGAAGTCCGAAGCGGTCCAGGAGATCGTCACGATCCGCCGGCTCGGGGAAGTGGGCGCGGACATAGTCGACGACTTCCCCCACACGCAATGTCTCCGGCAGCCCTGTTTCCTGGGGTGTCACACCGATATGACGACGCGCGGTGGGGCGTCGCGGGTCAAAGCCGAACAGCTCGACCGAACCGTCCGTGGGGAATCGCCCCCCGGTAAACAATTTGAGCAACGTGGATTTACCGGCTCCGTTGGGGCCCAACAGTCCTACGAGTTGGCCGCGTTCCACGTCGAGGTTCACGCGATCGAGTGCCAGCTGCTCCCCGTAGCGATGGGTCAGGTTGACGGCGCGTGCGACGGTCATAAGGAACCTCCGGAGGGGTCGATCAATGCGCGGATGGCGGTGGTGTATTGCTCGAACGCCAGGCGTCCGCGGGTGGTCAAAGCGATATAGGTGACCGGTGTACGGCCTCGGTGCGTCTTGGTGACGTCGATATAGGCGGCGTCTTCAAGCTTGCGCAGGTGAACCGAGAGGTTTCCCGCGCTCATGTCGAGTAGATCTCGCAGACCCGGAAAGGCGATGCGGTCGGACTGGGACAGTGTGGCCAGGGTTGCCACGACACGTAGCCGGGCTTGGGCGTGAATGACCGGATCCAGTTCCGGAACCGGCTCGCTCATGACCGGCCCCTGTCGTGCATATGGAGCACCAGACCGCCCAGGAGCATGCCGCCACCACCGGCGGTGGCGGTCAGTAGCGCGTGCCAACCGGGTCCGGCGGTGATCCCGATGGCGTTGACGACGCTGATCCACAGGCCGAGCCCGAACATGGACCGGTCGTTGAAAATGGCGGCCCCGGCCATGTACAACATTCCCGTGACCCCGACGGACAGACCCGCCCACAGCAGACCGATCTGGTCTTCGGGAATGAAGTCCTTGAAGTAGATGCCGGTCGCGATCACGGTCAGGAAACCGAAGGTCCAGGTAAACCCGAACATCATTCCCTGAGTGCTACTCGCCCCCTGGATGTGTCGGGTCGACCGGATTCCGATGAATGCGGTCCAGGAGATCGCGACCAGCATGAGGCTGAACAAGACGATCAGCGGTACCGCCTGCGGCATTGCCACATAGGGGGCGCCGTCCAGTCCGTAGTACAGGAAGAACAGGCCGAAACTGATGAGCCAGGTGACGCCCCAGGGGGTCCAGTACCACAGGTGGTGGCCACCGAGCTTTCGGTTGGCGTGGTGCTGCTGTCGGGTGATCAGTTGCAGTGATTCCTCGGGGGACAGCTCCCGTTCGGATGGTTCGCTCATGCAACAACACTATTGACGAAAGTAGTTGTTGTCAACAAGAGGTTTGAAATGCAAACGGCTCGGCCGTAGAAGAGGCGGTTCGCAACCGGAACGAACCGCCTCTTGGGAGGGAGGATTGAGGTCTAGATCTTGACGCCCTTGTCCTTCAGGAATTTCACGGGATCGGTGGGGGTCCCGTTCACGTAAACCTCGAAGTGCAGGTGAGGTCCCGTCACGTCCCCGGTCGAACCCGCAAGGCCGATGGTGTCCCCGGCCTTAACCTTGTCTCCGACGTCCACCAAGAGCTTCGAGTGGTGACCGTAAACGGTGACAACGCCGTTGGCGTGTTCGATGGTGATGCCCAGGCCGTAGCCGCCGTTGGAGCCGGCCTGCACCACAGTCCCGTCGGCGGCCGCATAGTTGTCGGCGCCTTCGGCGGCGGCGAAGTCGGTGCCGTAATGCATCTCGCCGCCTCGCCAGGCCCGCGGCCCGTACACGTCACTGATCGGTGCCGGTGACGGTATGACCCAGTCCGGAGGTGGCGCGGCTTCGGCGTCCTTGGGGTCGGGAGTCTCGGCCGGGTCGGCGTCCTTCTCAGGAGCCTCGCTCTCGGCCGGAACCTCTCGTTCCGCATCTCGGTCGGCTTGGGCCTGCTCCTCTCGTTCAGCCGACGCCACGGCGACCGTGTCGTCGGCGGGACTGTCCGCCGCGACGGCTGCCGACAACCCACTGCCTATCAACGTGGCCGCGGCGATGGCCGCGAAAACCGTTCTAGAGAACGGCAGTTGGCGGTGTCGACCGAAGTACTTCGACGGTTTACGCAGTTCAGGGGTTTTTTCCGAGGGTGAATCCATAACGAGGCGAACCTACAAGGAGCCGAACCGGACATTAGGGCCCTGAACTGCGAAAACATGCTGTTGTGAGTCGCTGTGCCACGGGATTGTGACTCCACCTCTTAGCCTCGGTTCCACCCTGTGGCGACCGAGGTCCTCCGGGGGGATGATCCGATGTGACAATTGAGGTGACCGATATCGAGTGGCTCTGCGCGACGGCCCGTGGTTAGACTGGCGCCGTGCATCGCTGTGAAGGCTGAGCAGCCCTCGACCAACCTGCTGACACACGCGCCGGGATGACCGGCGACGACGCGTGACCCGGGTTGGTGAAACCGAGCCCTGCCCATCGGCCTTTACCCGAAAGCGAGCCGTTCCATGACGTCAGTCACTGCATCTCCACCGTGCGCCTGCGCGGCCGACCCGCCGTGGACCCGCAGACGCGGGCGCCGATCTCTCATTGCCGCCACCTCGGCGCCGCCTGTTGGCCTTCTTCTCGAAAGCGAGCCGCTCCTATGATTTCCGTAACCGGACTCGAATTGCGTGCCGGTGCCAGGATCCTTCTGTCCGACATCAACCTGCGGGTGCAACCCGGCGACCGCATCGGGTTGGTTGGTCGAAACGGCGCGGGAAAGACCACGACCTTGAAAACCATGGCGGGGGAGAACCTTCCCTACGCCGGCAAGGTGGATCGGCGCGGAGCATACGGCTACCTTCCCCAGGATCCCCGGACCGGTGATCTGGACGTCAGCGCCAAGGACCGTGTGCTGTCGGCACGCGGGTTGGACACTTTGCTGGCCGAGATGACCAAACTGCAGTCACAGCTGGCCGAAACGGCCGACGACACCGAACGGGACCGACTGGTGAACCGGTACGGTCGGCTCGAAGACCGTTTCGCGGGTATGGGCGGCTATGCGGCCGAATCCGAAGCGGCGCGAATCTGTGCCAACCTCGGTCTCGCCGACCGGATCCTCGCTCAACGCCTCGGGACGTTGTCGGGTGGACAGCGACGTCGCATCGAACTGGCACGGATACTTTTCGCCGACACCGCCGACGGGAACAGCACCCTCCTGTTGGACGAACCGACCAACCACCTCGACGCCGACTCCATCACCTGGTTGCGTTCCTACCTGTCGGCGCACAAGGGCGGCCTGATCGTCATCAGTCACGACGCTGATCTGCTGGAAGCCGTGGTCAACAAGGTGTGGTACCTGGACGCCAACAGATCGACGGTGGACCAGTACAACCTGGGCTGGCGGGCCTACTTGAAGCAGCGGGAAGACGACGAGCACCGTCGCCGCCGCGAAAGGGCCAACGCCGAACGAAAAGCGGCTCAACTAACCACTCAGGCGGAAAAAATGCGCGCCAAGGCGACTAAGGCCGTAGCTGCGCAGAACATGCTCCGCCGCGCCGAACGTCTTGTCGGGGGCTTGGAGGAGGTCCGTCAGTCCGACAGGGTCGCCAAGGTGAGACTTCCGCAACCGGCGCCGTGCGGTAAAACCCCGTTGACCGCCGAAGGGCTGTCCAAATCTTATGGGTCCCTGGAGATCTTCGTCGACGTCGATGTGGCGATCGACAAGGGTTCACGTGTGGTCATCCTGGGGCTCAATGGTGCGGGAAAGACCACATTGCTGCGGATCCTGGCCGGGGTGCTGACTCCGGACACGGGGGAGGTCGTGGCCGGTCACGGGCTGCGTATCGGTTACTACGCTCAGGAGCACGAAACGCTGGAGGTCGATCGCACCGTGCTCGAACTGATGCGCACGGCGGCTTCGCAAGCCGGAGGGCGACACACCGACACCGAATTGCGCAAAATTTTGGGTGCGTTCCTTTTCTCCGGTGACGACGTCGACAAGCCGGCGGGGGTCCTGTCCGGAGGCGAAAAGACCCGATTGGCCTTGGCCACCCTGGTGTGCTCCGGGGCTAACGTCCTCCTGCTCGACGAACCCACCAACAACCTCGATCCCGCCAGCCGTGAGCAGGTGCTCGACGCCATCGCAACGTTTTCCGGAGCAATCATCCTCGTCACCCACGATCCCGGGGCGGTGGAGGCTCTCCGACCCGAACGGGCGATCCTGTTGCCCGATGGAGACGAGGACATCTGGAGCGACGAGCTTCTCGAACTGGTCGAGCTGGCCTTATCCGGCGGGGGACCGGGTGTCGGGGGCGTGAGGGAGTGCGCGGGTGCGTAACCCTCATATCCTTGTTCGCCGTTCACCGAGTGTCCACCTCGGCCACCACGGGACGATGGTCGGATCCGCCGCCGGAGAGCACGTGACACGACGTCACGCGTAGCCCTCGCACGTAGATGCGGTCGATGCGCATTTTCGGCCGCCGCACCGGAAAGGTGGCGCCGTACGGCCGCCCCCACAGTAGCCCCAGACGAGCGAGGGACCACGGTTTCGCGCGCGTTGTGTGCGTCATCGACTGTTCCAGCTCGGCGAGCTGACTTCGTCGTGCACCCGTGTTGAAGTCGCCGGCCACGATTGTGGGTAGCGGAGACGCTGCGGCGATGTCGGCGAGGGCCGTCACCTGACGGCGGCGGACCATTCCCATCGTCGGCCCGACCGTCAAATGTGTACTGATGACGTGCAGCCTCCCGAGGTCGGTGGAGATCACCGCGGCGGTGGCATTCCGGGGCTCACTGTCGGCGGGGGTGGGCAGTAGGTGAACGGTTTCGGCGTCAATGGTGCCGTCGGCAAGGACGGCGTTACCGTATTGGCCGCCGTGCGCGCTGATGGCGGCACCGAAATGGCCGTTCATGGCCAGCCGGTCGGTCAACTCGGTGAACTGGTCGGCATGACCGGACCGAGCTCCGAAACGGCGGTCCACCTCCTGCAGACACACGATTGACGCCTTCGAGGCGATGATCTCCTCGGCGATGCGGTCCAGGCTCGGCCGGTCATCGACATCGGTGCCATGGTGGACGTTGTAGGTCATGATCCGCACGCTCATCCGCTGAGGTTATCCGCCCGAGCCGCGTCGGTGAGTCACCACGGTGAGGTCAGGACGGCTTCGATAACGATGCCGGTGGCAGCGGTGACGGCGACCGGCGCCCATGGAAACGGCAGCGATCGACCTCCTGGCGTGGCCGGTGCGGTGGCGGCGATGAGAAGACACGAAACAACGGCAGCCGGTTTCCTCGATCCCGTCTCGTCCGACGCCCATGATGATGGAGAACACGATGGCGGCCGTTCCTCCGATCAGGAACGGTCAGGCCGGTGTGTTGCGTATTTTCCCGGCGCTGAAGACGATTCCGGGACCGCACGCCAAAACGAGGACGACAAGGCTGAGCGGTATCCACCACAGGAGCGAAGAGTCGAACTTAATGCGTTCGAGATACCCGGTGTAAGCGACAGCGAGACCGTCGACCCAGCCGAAGCCCCGTTTGGATTGCGGCAAGTGGCATGAGCGCGCCGATTCCGGTGGCAAGGTTGTGTCGGGGATGTCGTCGTGCGAAGTAGAGACAAACGATGGACAGACCGAACCGTGCGGCGAGGTAGGCGAACGGGGGCGCCGTCGCCAGAAGGAGTCCTGTGGCCACTGCCCGGATCGCGGCGGTACCGCCGTGGGTCGTGCGACGGCTGGAGCGTGCTGCGACGCACAGGACCGCTGTGACGGCGTCGGGTCCCACAACCATCCACATGGACCAGGGCGTGAGGATGGGGAACGGCTGAATGAGTACGGCGGTCGCTCCGGCGTACAGGACGGGGAGGAGGGAATCACCGAACGGTAGGGATTTCAGTGCCCACAACAACAGCAGCGAACCGGGGGGATGACCGGTGGTGGCGGTGGACAATGCACTCGCCGCATCGGTGAACATCTCAAGGAGTATCGAAATCGACGGCACCGATTCGATCGCCGGTAGGTATCCGTCGATGTTGCCGAGGTGGCGATTCAACTCACTGGGGCCCAGCTGTAGGGAAGATTCGACCATATAGGATGGTCAGTGGGTGGTTCGCCATGGTATACGTACGGCGAATCGCGTCCGAGTCACGTCGAGGCCTGTGCCGGTCACCGGCGGCGCGAAGATCGCAAGAGGACTTGACTGCAGTCGATGAAGGCCGAGGAACGGGACTGCGCCGGTCCCAAGCCGACGTTCGTGGCCGTAGCTGCGAACGCCGATCCCGCCGCCACCAGACCGACCCGCACGGCCGGCTCGCGCCGCTCTCGACCGCGCGGGTCCGCGAGTGCGGCGTTGTTGCCGGATCCGTTTGCCACCACGGCAAACGAGCTATCGGGTATCCGACAGTAGCTTGCCATCGGCGTGGCGCACCGCTAACACTGGGCTTGGTGCAAGATCGGAAAAAACACACCCAAGCAACATGGTTCGACACATAACCCATACGCCAGCAGTGTTAGGGAAACATATGGCACAGAAGGAATTCAGCGACTCACCACCCAAGAGTCGCCGGATAAACGGCGAAGAACGCCAGGCGTTGATCAAGCAGTTGGTCGCTGGGTATGACGAGGGCAAAAGCATTCGGGCTTTGGCAGCCTCGGTCAACCGATCCTACGGGTTCGTACACCGCGTCCTGTCCGAGTCCGGGGTCACGCTGCGCAAGCGTGGCGGCCGCAGAACTCAGTCGGACAAAGTAGCCGCATAACGATCGGCGAGCGAACCCTCGTCTTCATCGTTCGCCGTGCTCGGCCGTGTCCGACCCCGGACACGGCCGGCGGTGCTCTCCACGGCCGAAGTGTGTCCTTTTTGTGTCGGCGATGAGCCCGACTCGTCGGTGTCACCCGGCTAACATCGCCGGGAAGCAGACACCACCACGGGCTCCACGACTTCAAAGGGATGACGACGTTGAACGAAGCCGATTTCGTACACCTGAATGTGGACGGCCCGGTCGCCCGGGTCACCTTGAACCGACCGGACGCCCTCAACGCGCAAACCCCGGCCATGTGGCAGCGTCTTCGCGACATCGGGAGAGAACTGACCGGCGAAGTCCGATGCGTCATCGTGTCCGGGGCGGGAGCCTCCTTCTCTGCGGGGCTGGACCTGGCCGTGTTGTCCGGATCGCTCCCGAATGAGCTTGCCGGCGTCGACGAGAACGAGGCCGATGCACGTTTGTGGTCGTTTCAAGAGGCCTTCGACTGGCTGCGGAGACCAGACCTGGTCACGATCGCCGCCGTCCGGGGGCACGCCATCGGCGCCGGACTGCAATTGGCTTTGGCCTGCGACTTCAGGGTCCTGGCAGACGATGCACGGCTGCGAGTGGGAGAGCCCGGTCTCGGACTCGTACCGGACTTGGGCGGGACGAAACGGTTGGTTTCGCTCGTCGGGTATTCGCGTTCCATGGAACTGTGTTTGACCGGCCGCACCGTTTCCGGCGAGGAGGCGAAAGTGTTGGGCCTGGCGACGGTGACGGTGCCGGCTCGGGATGTCGCCGACACGGCCGAAGACCTGGCCTTGGCGGTGCTGTCGGTTCCCAGGGACGCAGCCGTGGAGACGAAATCACTGCTGTTGCAGGCGGGCGTCAACGACGACTCGATGCAGTTGGCCGCCGAACGTGCCGCCCAACTGCGTCTCATTCGGCAGCGGGTCGGGGTGACGGAATAAGGTGTGCCGCCGGGAGTTGAAACTCCCGGCATACCGATGGTCGGTGGTGCGGTCGAGGCCGGAGGTGGATTGATGGTGAGCCATGGCGGCCACGGATTCAACGCGATGCGTTCCATGCGTCGCGGAGACGCGAAGTTGGCTCAGACGAAGCTGACCAAGGGCATGTTCGGTCGCATCCTACGGTTTGCGCGACCATATCGGCGTGACATGACGATCTTCCTGGTGACGGTCGTATTGGCCGCCGGTATCACCGTGGCCACGCCGGTGCTGGCCGGTGACGTCGTCAACGAGATCACCGGGGACGGCGATCAGGCCGTAGTGGTCCGTATCGGGCTACTGATCGGCGTGCTGGCGGTCATCGAGGCGTTGCTGTCGCTGGCCAACCGTTGGTATTCGGCGAAGGTCGGCGAGGGCCTGATCTACCGTCTCCGACGGGACGTGTTTTCGCATGTCCAGTCGATGCCGTTGGCGTTTTTCAGTCGAGCTCAGACCGGAGCCCTGGTGTCGCGGCTCAACAACGATGTGCTCGGAGCACAGCGTGCATTCACGTCGACTCTGTCGGGGCTGGTGTCCAACGCAATCGCCGTGGTGCTGACGTTGGCGGTGATGGCGTCGCAGTCCTGGCAGATCACACTGTTGTCACTGGTCCTGGTCCCAGTGTTTTTGGTCCCGGCGAAGATGGTCGGCAGGAAGCTGGCGACACTCACCAACGAGAGTTTCGAACTCAATGCACGCATGAACAACCAGATGACCGAGCGGTTCGGGGTAGCCGGTGCTTTGTTGGTCAAGTTGTTCGGCCGTCCCGATCGTGAGGTCGACGAATTTTCACGACGAGCGGACCGCGTTCGCGACATCGGGGTGACCACGTCGATGTACGCACGTACCTTCATCGTGGCGCTGACACTGGTGGCGGGCCTGGCGCAGGCGGTCACCTACGGGGTGGGCGGTTGGCTCGCGCTCGACGGCACGTTGAGCGCCGGTACGGTCGTGACGTTGGCGCTCTTGTTGACCAGGCTGTACGGCCCCCTGACGGCGTTGTCGAACGTGAGGGTCGACGTTATGAGCGCCCTGGTGAGTTTTCAGCGCGTCTTCGAGGTGCTGGACCTAAAACCGTTGATCACCGATGCCGATGACGCCAAGCCCATCCCGGACGGGCCCGCTCGCATCGTTTTCGAAGACGTTCGGTTCGCCTACCCCGACGCGGAACAGGTGTCGCTGGCGTCGCTGGAGGATGTGGCGCGGCTGGAGAAGATCGAATCGGGAACCGTTCTGAACGACGTGAGCTTCACCGTCGAACCCGGAAGCCTGGTGGCGCTTGTCGGTCATTCCGGAGCCGGCAAAACCACGGCCTCGATGCTTGTGCCGCGCATCTACGACGTCACCGGTGGATCGGTGACCGTGAACGGCCTGGACGTGCGCCACGCGACGTCCCGGTCGCTTAAGGACACGATCGGTGTCGTATCCCAGGATTCGCATCTGTTCCACGACACGATCCGAGCGAACCTCGCCTACGGATTGTCCGACGCCGCAGAACAGGACATGTGGCGTGCCTTGGAACGCGCCCAGATCGCGGAGCTTGTCAGGCGACTCCCCGAAGGGCTCGATACGACGGTCGGGGAGCGCGGATACCGCTTCTCCGGCGGTGAGAAGCAACGTCTTGCGATCGCGCGACTCCTGTTGAAGTCTCCGCGGGTGGTGATTCTCGACGAGGCCACGGCTCACCTGGACAGCGAGTCGGAGGCGGCGCTGCAGCGGGCGCTGGCGGAAGCGCTGGAGGGCCGGACCGCGCTGGTAATCGCACACCGTCTGTCGACCGTCCGCGACGCCGACGAGATCGTTGTGCTGCAGGAAGGCCGGGTGGCCGAACGTGGAACGCACGATGCTCTGGTTGCTCGGGGAGGGATCTACTCGGAGTTGTACCGCACTCAGATCACTCACGACTCGTTGCCACCGGTGTGACGACGAATCTTCATCGAGGCGGTCGCGGGCGGTCAGACGATGAGGTCGCCGAATTCGTGCCCCGGATAGCCGGTCTCGAAGGCGTGTCGATAAGCCTCGACAATGGAGTGGAGCCGCGATGGTGCGACAGCACGGCCAGTTGCGTGCACCGGGGCTCGTACAGTCCGGTGAGGACCCCGTCGATGACGTGGACACCTCGGTCGGGTTTCCCTACAAGGGATGTAGCGCCATCTCCGGTGCGGAGTACGCGGTCGGGGTCGGCGACGCTCTCCAATGCATGAACCGCGTCGTTCCTACGGTGATGACACGTCCTCCTGTGGTTTGGGGGCGTTTGGCGGCCGCGGCGGTGTAGACCCGACGTTGAATCGTTCGGGGGACGGCGGTTCGTCGGCCTCCGGCGAAGGGACTCTTGGGGTGGAGGGTCGCGGCGCGAGCCCGATGCCGCGGCTGATGAGTGAAGTGGCGGGTCCGGCGGTGAAGGGTCGCCCGCCGACGGCATTTCGGCGCCGCCGTCTTCGGAGGCGAAGACGGTCTGGTGCCTTCAGCGGCCGGACCTGTATCGCGTACCCGCATCGCATCGGCGACCGTGACATACAAGATATATTGCTGCCGAGGTATTGGTTGGCCCCCAAGCGCTCCGAATCCCGCACCGACAACCGAAGAATCGCTCCGCCCGGGAGGCGGCGGAAATTCGCTCACCAGACGCGCCCTTGAGCTTGCGCCCTTCGTCTGAGACAGCACAACGGGTGCGGCTCCGGGCGGCGCAGACGGTCCCGAACCCGGACGCCATCGCGCCGGCGATTCTGTGCCGATCGCCTGGTCGCTCCGGGGCAAGAGCCGGGCCGGTCCCCCTGCCGTGGCACGTTTAGCTGACCGAAAGGCGGTAATGCCCCTATTCCCACGGCGCGGGCCGCTCGGTGCTTTCGGTTGCGGGAATGGAACGGGTATGCCGGTTGTTCTTGTTGACCGGTTGAATTTGTATTGGCTGACTAAACCCTTAAGACGCCGGAGGGTCGTAAGACATGTTGGATCCGCAGGAACTTTTCGAGCTTGCCGCCGATGTGCCCGATATTTCAGGAGCCGTGCTTCTGTGCGACTTCCGAGGGTTCATGGACGCCGGATCGGCCGCCGAGGGAGTCAGTGACCATCTGCTTGAAACGTTCGAGCACACCGAAATAGCCCGTTTCAACGTCGATCAGCTCGTGGACTACCGTGCACGCCGGCCGTCCATGACATTCGCCTCCGATCGCTGGGAGGACTACGAGGCACCCCAATTGGTGGCCTACCTTCTGCGTGACGAGACCGGCCGTCCGCTGGTCCTGCTCACCGGGCAGGAACCCGACTTCCAGTGGGAACGTTTCACGGCTGCGGTCACACAACTGGTCGAACGTTGGGGGGTGGCCCTAACCGTGGGCATGCACGGTATTCCGATGGGGGCGCCACACACCAGGCCGCTGGGTATCACACCCCATGCGACCAACGTCGAGTTGCTGCGCGGCAGACGATCGTTGTTCAACCGGTTGAAGGTCCCCGGCAACGTCGCCGCGCTTTTGGAACTTCGTCTCGGTGAGGCCGGCCACGACGCCATGGGGTTTGCCGTCCACGTTCCCCACTACCTGGCGCAGTCGGCGTACCCTGCCGCGTCGGTCACCCTGCTGGAGACGATCACGTCGATAACGGGGTTGTCGATTCCGCTGGAGGAACTCCGTGAAGCTGCACGTCAGGTCGATGCCGAGGTCGACGAACAGGTGAGAGCGTCCGACGAGGTCGCCGACGTGGTCGAGGCATTGGAACGTCAGTACGACCTGTACACCGAATCGGTGGCGGGCGAGGAGAATCTACTCGTCCAGGACGAAAGCCAGCTGCCCACGGCCGACGAACTGGGTGCTGAACTGGAACGATTTCTTGCCGACCAGCGTGGCAAGGAATAACCCAGCCGCGATCTTAAGATGTTCGGTGAGGATGCGTTGCAGTTCACGTGCCGCGCGCGTGGGCGCGACGTCCTTGCGGTGCGCAACGGCGATGGAACGCTGCAATCCGGGCTTGTCGAATCGTATGTAACGCAGTCCCGAGCGTTCCGCAACCATGTGCGGAACGACGGCCAGCCCGAGACCGGCGCGAACGAAACCCAAGACGGCGTCCATTTCGCCACCCTCGACGGTGAAAGTCGGTTCGAAGCCGGCTACTCGGCACGCCGCGGTCGTGAATTCACGCAGGTCGTAGCCCTGTCGGAACATGACCAGCGGCTGGTCACGCAGATCTTCGATGCGAATGCGGTCACGTCGCACCGGAGACGGTTGATCCGGGCGCGATACGACGACAAGCTCTTCACTGAGAAGTTCGGTGGCGTTCAACGCGGGAACGACACCACGCTGCGGCGTGATGATGAGAGCAATGTCGAGCTCACCACCGGTGAGGGTGCGAATCAGATTCTGGGAGCCGCTTTCGGTGATGTGCAATTCCACATTCGGGTAGGTGTCGTGGAACCGGCGTAGGACGTCGGGGACGAGGGTCGCGCACAGGCTGGGAGTGGCGCCCAGGCGGACACGGCCGCGATGGAGACCTACGGCGTCGGCGACCTCGCGTCGGGCGGTATCGACGTCGGCGAGTATGCGGCGAGCAAGCGGCAGAAGAGCCTCACCGGCGTCGGTGAGGGTGATGTTGCCGCGGGCGCGGTGCAGCAACGCGGTCCCCAGATCGGTCTCCAGGCTTCGGATCTGCTGGGACAGCGAAGGCTGTGCGATGTGAAGAACTTCTGCCGCCCTGGTGAAGTGCCGTGTATCACAGACGGTGACGAATGAGCGCAATTGGTTTAGCTGCACGCTCAAATGATAGGCACTGCCTATCGGAACGACAATGATCATGTCTTTGACGGAATGACGCTGTCTTCATAGCATCGGTATTCATGGCCCTAGATACCCGGGGAAAGCGCCCGGACTCCACCACCTCGCCCAAGCGCGCGGCGCGCAAACGGACCGCCGGACCGGTCGCGCTGTGGCGTTCGACCATCGGCAAAAAAGTGATCATGGCGACCACCGGTCTGTTCATGATCGGATTCCTGGCCGCCCACATGGTCGGAAACATCAAGGTTTTTTCCGGCGCCGAGGCCTTCAACTCTTATTCCCAGTGGCTGCGCACCCTGGGCGAACCCATTCTGCCTCCGTCGGCATTCTTGTGGATCATGCGTATCGCTCTAGTGGTTGCGGTGGTGGCCCACATCGTGTCCGCAGTGCAGCTGACCCGCCGCAACACACAAGGCCAACCGAAGGTCCGCGCGAAGAAACGCCTCGGCGGAACGTACGTGGCGTTCACGATGCGTTCGGGCGGTGTCATCCTCACGCTGTTTGTGATTTGGCACATTCTTGACTTCACGACGTTGACCGTCAATGCCAACGCGCTACCGGGGCACCCGTACGAGAACCTGGTGGCGACGTTCAGTAGCTGGTACGGAAACGTGATCTACCTGGTGGCGCTGGCCGCCGTCGGTTTCCACCTGTGGCACGGGATCTGGGCTGCCGCACAAACTCTGGGTGTGGGCACGACTCGACGTAACCGAGCCATCAGGGGCTTCGCAACGCTGGCGGCGGTGGGGATCGCCGGTGGTTTCGCATTGGTTCCACTGGCGGTAATGATGGGAGTAGTGAGTTAAACGATGACCGACATCGGTGAATACACCGTCGGCGATCCGATCGCCGACGAAATGGCCCCGTCAGGTCCGGTGGAGCGGCGTTGGCAAACGCGCCGTTTCGAAGCCAAACTGGTGAACCCGGCGAACAAACGCAAGCTGTCGGTGATCGTGGTCGGTACCGGCTTGGCCGGTGGAGCCGCGGCCGCGACGCTTGGTGAGCTGGGGTATCGCGTAAAAAGCTACTGCTATCAGGATTCGCCGCGCCGAGCCCACTCCATTGCCGCGCAGGGCGGCATCAACGCCGCCAAGAACTATCGCAACGACGGCGACAGCATTCACCGCCTGTTCTACGACACCGTCAAGGGCGGCGACTTCCGCGCCCGTGAATCGAACGTCCACCGCCTGGCAGAGGTCTCCGTCGAGATCATCGACCAGTGCGTTGCGCAGGGGGTTCCCTTCGCGCGCGAATACGGCGGCCTGCTTGACACACGTTCCTTCGGTGGCGCCCAGGTGTCACGGACGTTCTACGCCCGCGGTCAGACAGGGCAGCAACTGCTGTTGGGCGCGTATCAGGCCTTGGAACGCCAGGTCGGTGCCGGCACCGTCGAAATGTTCGAGCGTCACGAGATGCTCGAGTTGATCATGGTCGACGGCCGCGCACGCGGCATCGTCGTTCGTGACCTGGTGACCGGGCAGATCACTACCGATTACGCCGACGCGGTCGTGCTGGCGTCGGGTGGTTACGGCAACGTGTTCTTCCTGTCGACCAACGCGAAGGGTTGCAACGTCACCGCGACGTGGCGCGCACACCGCAAGGGCGCGTTGTTCGCCAACCCCTGCTACACCCAGATCCACCCGACCTGTATCCCCGTATCGGGAGACCACCAGTCGAAGCTGACGTTGATGTCGGAGTCGTTGCGCAACGACGGCCGGGTGTGGGTTCCCAAGAAGGCCGGTGACAAGCGGGCACCGCGCGACATTCCCGAAGACGAACGCGACTACTACCTTGAGCGGATCTACCCGTCGTTCGGGAACCTGGTGCCACGCGATATCGCCTCACGCGCCGCCAAGAACGTTTGCGACGCGGGGCTCGGTGTCGGTCCCAGCGGCCTGGGCGTATACCTGGACTTTGCCGACGCCATCGGAAGGCTTGGCCGCGAGGCGGTCGAGGCCAAGTACGGCAACCTGTTCGAAATGTACGAACGCATCACCGGCGAGAACCCGTACGAGATGCCGATGCGTATCTACCCGGCGGTGCACTACACGATGGGCGGCCTATGGGTCGACTACGACCTGCAGTCGAACATCCCGGGCCTGTTCGTGCTCGGCGAGGCCAACTTCTCCGATCACGGTGCCAACCGGCTGGGGGCCTCGGCTCTCATGCAGGGTCTGGCGGACGGTTATTTTGTCCTGCCCAACACGATCAGCGACTACCTGTCGGCGGGCCCTTTCGAAGCGCTGACCGACGATCACCCCGACGTAGTCGCTACCCGCGAGGATGTCGAGGGCCGTATCGAGAAGCTGTTGGCCGTCGACGGAGACCGTACGGTTGACTCCTTCCACCGCGAGCTGGGCCACATCATGTGGGAGTACTGCGGTATGGAGCGCACGGAAGCCGGTCTCAGTAAGGCCATCGGTCTCATCCGGGACCTGAAGGAGGAGTTCTGGCGTCGGGTTAAGGTCCCCGGCACCGGTAAGGAGTTCAACCAGTCGCTGGAGAGGGCCGGCCGGGTCGCCGACTTCTTCGAGCTGGCCGAGCTCATGTGCATCGATGCGCTGCACCGTGAAGAGTCGTGCGGCGGGCACTTCAGGGCCGAAAGCCAAACCGAGGACGGCGAGGCCAAACGCGATGACGAGAACTTCGCCTACGTTGCGGCCTGGGAGTACACCGGTGAACGTCCGGTGCTCCATAAGGAAGACCTCACGTTCGAGTACGTTAAGCCGACCCAGCGGAGTTACAAGTGAAGCTTTATCTACGTATCTGGCGGCAGCCGAGCGTCGCCCACACGGGTGAGATGGTCAACTACGTGCTCGAGGACGTCTCGCCCGACATGTCCTTTTTGGAGATGCTTGACGTTCTCAACGAGCGCCTCACCTTGGACGGTGAGGACCCGATCGCCTTCGACCACGACTGCCGCGAGGGCATCTGCGGCATGTGTTCGCTGTCGATCGACGGTCGGGCGCACGGGCCGGAAAGGGCCACGACCGCGTGCCAGTTGCACATGCGTCATTACAGTGACGGCGACACCATCACGATCGAGCCGTGGCGGGCGCGGGCGTTCCCCGTGGTCAAGGACCTGGTCGTCGACCGGTCCGGTTTCGACGACATCATCGCCGCCGGGGGGTACATCTCCGCGCCGACCGGCGCCGCTCCCGATGCTCACGCGACGCCGGTGCCCAAGGCCGATGCGGAGAACGCCTTCGAGAATGCGGCCTGCATCGGGTGTGGCGCCTGCGTGTCGGCGTGTCCGAACGGATCGGCGATGTTGTTTACCGCCGCCAAGGTGACACACCTCAATTCCCTGCCGCAGGGGCAGGCCGAAAAGCAGACGAGGGTGCTGGACATGGTCGACGCCATGGACGATGCCGGTTTCGGCGGCTGCACCTTGACAGGTGAATGTGCGACGGCCTGCCCGAAGGGCATCCCGTTGGAGAGCATCAGCACCATGAATCGGGAGTACTTGAAGGCTTCTTTGAAGCGATTGTGACCGGTTCGGGCGCGTCATAGGACTGTCTTGTGAACGACACCGACAAGTTCCTGTACGCCGTTAGCGCCGCGGTTTCGGCGGTAGACAGGTGTTTGAGGTATTGGAAGTGAGCGTGCGTTCGGCGCGTTGTCTGCTGAACGCCCGATAGGCCGCGTTGATCCCGTCGGCGATGGAGGCTTCGCCGAATTCATCGCTGACGGGAGCAACGCGTGTCAGAGTGACGCCGTCGGGTCGTTGCCGCGCCGACACGGGTGCTCGCGGCTCTGTTTGCGCGGTGGTGAATCAAACCGGGTGGCCGATGTTCAAGCCGATCCCAGGTCCGGCTGGTGGCCGGACGCCCACCCCGAACCGGGGGATTTCCTGGTGGTGCCCATCCGGGACGGGACGAGATCGTCCGGTTTGTTTTTCCGGCCAACTGGAATGACGGTGAGGGGTTCGGCGAACGGGACGGCGGCGCTCTTCGCCTGTTTGCCATACATGCGGTGATCGCCTTGGCGAATTCGGCCTCTACGAACGAACCTTGTACTGTCGATCATGGAAAATGTACGCGGTTGGCCCGTGAACCGTACGACGTGATCGTGCAGCAACTGTTCTTGTTGCCTTTGACCTCAAAGTGCGGTTGAACTGATGCGAATCGATCCGACAGGGCCGCCGGTTTGTCGCACATCGTGGTGGAGTCGGCGGGTGAAGCCGGTTTCGAACTGTGTTCGTGATTCGTGAGCCTCGTCCCGCGGAATTGGATACCAACGGTCTCGTGGAGGCGCTGCACAAGTTCGTCACCTTGGCCGGTCGCACTCACGGCGCCGAGACGCGCTTCGATGCCGAGGAGGAACCGACCTTGAAACGCATCGGTGAAGTCGAGGGACTGTGCATGGTCCAGGAGGCGGTGCACAACTTGCTGCGGCATGCACGAGTTTCACGTGTGTCGGGATTGGAGAACGTAGCCGTTATCGTCTCCGACAACGGAGGGTTTTGACCCATGGCAGGGACTTTGCGCGGGTCGGGTCTGGTACCGATGGCCGAACGCGCTCAACGGCTCGGCGGTTCCGTCCACATCGACGCGGTCTGAGGGCGAGGAACCACGGTGCGGGCCATGACCGTTGTGGATGAATACTCTTGGTGAGAGTGGCTGTGTGGGAACGAGACCGGTACGGATTGCGCATGATCCCCGTCGTGCCTCGAGGGCTCCGCACCTTCTTCGAACTTCAGGAAGCGCTCACCGTGCTCGGCGAAGCCGTCGACGGGTTCGAAGCGCCGTGGCTGATCGGCGAGTCGAGACCCGATATGGTGTTGCTCGATCTCAAGGTGCCGAGGACGGGTGGCGTGGCGCCCTGGAACGTCTGGCCGATGGCGAGGGCCGGCCGCGGGTGATCGTCCTGGTCTCGGTCACCGATGCCGTAGAGGTCACACCGGCGTGCAAGCCGATGCCGTCGGTTCTCTTTACAAGGATGTCGACTCTCAGACGTTGACTTACGCCGTTCGGTCGGTCCACGACGGGCGGTTCACGTTTGTTGCGCAGGCTGCTGTTGCCATGGTGCATCCCGTTCCAATCGCCCCGGCTCCGCCGACGAGTTGACCGGTCGGGACCGCAGGCGTTGTTTCTGGTCGCGGCCGGAATGTCCCATCGCGAGATCGCGCGGCGAACTGTCGTGGCCGAAAAACCGCGAAGACAAACGTGTCGAGTGTCTTCAGGGCACTCGGTGCCTCGGATCCGGTTCAAACGGCGTTGTACGCGGTGCGCCACGGACTTGCCGCCATCGATCCGCCGTACCCTCACGGTGGTGGCTCCATACGAACGAAATTCGCTGTCGCTACAGGATGGTGCTCGTTATGGTCGGCGTATGGCTTTCATCGACGTTGGCGGTACTCGATTCGGCTATGACGAGGCAGGAGAGGGGCCCGCGATCGTTTTCATCCACGGTGCACTGGTCGATCGCGGTATGTGGGACCACCAGTTCGGCGAACTGTCCGAACGGTACCGGGTCATTCGATACGACTGGCGAGGCTATGGCGAGTCCGATGACGCCACCGAGCCGGTGTGCCACCACGAGGACCTCCTGGCGCTTATGGACGCGCTGGGAGTCGAGCACGCTCATCTCGCGGGTAACTCGTATGGCGGCGCCTATGCGGTGGAAGCCGCCTTGGCGGCTCCCGAAAGGGTGGCGTCACTGTCGTTGTGGGCGGCGGGAATGAGCGGTCACGTTTTTCCGCCCGAGATGGGCGCTTCGGTGCGAGAGGCCATTGCCGACAAAATCACGCCGGAGACTTTGAAGCGTTACGCGGCCGGGCTGGCCGACGTCGACGCCGATGATGTCGAAGTGATGGCGGCGGCCCAGTTGGACTACACCTTTGTCGGGCCGAAACGTCGCCGCGACGACGTCGATTCGAGTGCTCTGGCCCGCGCCGAATCGATGTGCCGACGAATGTTCGAGCGGACCTGGAGTGGCCCGGCCAAGCCGCAGCGTTTCCTTGAACCACCCGCGAAAACGAGGTTGGGGGAGGTGACGGTGCCGACGCTGGTGGTGAACGGTGTGTCGGATGTTCCGTTCATTCAGGAGGTCTCCGACCTGTATACGGACGGCATAAAAGGGGCTGAACGTGTGGACATGACCGACACGGGGCACTTCCCGCCGTTGGAGCGCCCCCAGGAGTCCACATCGATATTGCGGCGTTTCCTGGAATCCCCGTTACGGGGGACGTGAGCGCCCACGATGGGTGACGTCGTGCTTCGCGGCGAGAGTGACACTGAACATATGAGACACAAGGCGGTTCTACTCGCGGCTACCGGTGCTGTGGCCTACACGGTTTCAAAGATCGACCTGGCTTTTCGCGGTGAACTGGGTATGCCCGGGTTCCCTGCTTCTGCCCAGGCGTATGAGATGTACGACCCGGTTACCGGACAATCGTTCAACGCGGCCGCGGGTGCGGTGACGGTGATACTCGTGTTGTCACTGGCGCGCCTGCCCTCGACCGGTTGGTTTCGATGGTTGTTGTTGGCGGCCAACGCGGTCGGAGCGGTCGTGGTCGGCGTTGCGGTGGTGTCCTTTACCGCGCGGGCTGTCGGTGCTTCGGTGAGCGGTTACGCCGCATGGACGGCGTTGGCGGTCGGGGCGGTGTGGGCCGTCTCGTGGGGTGTCGCAGTGGTGGTGGAACTCAAACGTTCCCGACGGAGGCCTACGACGGGGGTGCTGTAGAACCGACCCCGGGGCCCATTGGATTGGTCGGTCCCCGGGGTGTCGTGGCGGTCCGTACAGGACGCTTCGGCGGCGCGGATCGGGCGTGGGTACCGTGTGGCGATGTCACGTATGTCTTCGCGTCCGCCCGCACCGATCCTGGTGGTCCTGGGGTTGTTCGGGCTGTCCGGTCTCGGCTGTTTTATCGGGGTCGTTGTCCTGACATCGTCGGGCCGTTTCGACGATGCGCTTCCTTATTTGGCGGGACTGTGTTTTGCGGCGGTTATCGGCATGGCCCTGTGGAGACGGTTCAAGCGTGCTCGAAATGTGGTGATTCTTGTGGGTGTGGCATCGATCGTGGCGGCGTTGTCGTTCATGTCCGATGCGTCGATCGGTGGGTTGGGTTTTGTGGTTGCTCTCCCGGGGGCTTTGGTGATTTACCTGGTGACCGCTCCGCCGAGTTCGCAGGAGTGGTTCCGAGCTCGTGACGCTTCACAACCTTCGGACGATGACCAGGATATATCGGGAACGAGGTAAGATTTTCGCGACCCCAACCCCCGGGCACCTGGTGTGGCGTGCTTCCGGCGCGACCTCGGAGCGTTGCTGCATCGACCTCATGGCGATCGGTGCAGGAATCGTCGGAGCCGACGTGGCGCATTACGGCGCCCGTGCAGGGCGGAGAGTGACGGTGCTCGAAAACGGTGGGGTTGCGCCTGCGGTAGCACCGGCGCCGGCGAAGGAGCCTGTTGGTCCCCGACAAGACCCCGGGACGGCACTCGATCTGGCGCGTCTATCGCTGACGCTGTGGCGCGACCTGGCGAGGAATCGGCCGGAGCTTTCGAATACCGGGACAAGGGCGGTCTCGTGGTCACGGCCGACCCCGAAAAGGCCGATGACCTCCACGAGGTTGCACGCGACCTGCGCGATGCGGGTGTTCGTGTCGACGTGGTTCCCGATCCCACCGAGGTTGACCCCCCCATATTCGTTCTCGCCGTCGGTTACGGATTTACGGCTCAACCGGAGCTGGCCCAAACCCTGCGGCGCCGGTTGACGTCCGCCGCAGACGGCACTGCGGCCGTGGCGGTGTCGGCGACCCAACGCACCTCGATCCCGGGCGTGTCCGCGGCAGGAGGAACCACGGGAGTGGGCGGCGCGGCCCTCGCCGAGACCGAAGGCCGTATGGCGGGGCATGCGGTGGCCGGTGTGCGTCCGTCCGGACGCTTGTTGACAGTCAGGACGGCGGCCGCCGTTTTGCCAACGGTCTTGCCCGGGCCTTCGCCGTTCACGATGGATGGATGACCTGGCTGACCGACGACACGGTGGTGTGCCGGTGAGATCGGCCATGGCGGCGGGGGAGCGGACCCCCGCGCGGTGAAATTGTTGTCGCGGGCGGGCATGGGAATGTGTCAAGGCGTGGGTGTGAGTTCGCGGTGGCGTGCTTGACCGGCGTAGACCGCTCGTATGCTCCCTGGTTGCGGATGATCGGTCGGCCGGTCCGCCTGGGGACCTTGGCCGAAGACGACGGGTCGTGACGGCCGAATCCGCGCGGACCGACGTATCGGCGAGTGGTGCTGCAAGCGGGGGCCAACTTCTCGTGCAGCACGATGCCGGTCGTGGCCCCGGTGCTGTCGTACACCTCCGCCACCGATGGCAACGTCGCCGGGAGGTGACATTCGGCCGCGGCGCGACGCGGAGCTCACAACTTGGGGCGCGAAAGAACGGGCGCGATGCGACCGGTGCGTCGGTTTAAGGCGGTCGACTCCCACACGGAGGGCATGCCCACACGTGTGGTGACCGGGAGCGTTGGTGTTATCCCCGGAGAAACGATGGGGAGTCGGCGACAACACTTTATATCCACCATGGATGACGCTCGGCGGCTTCTGGTCAACGAACCGCGCGGTCATGCGGCGATGAACGACGCGATATTGCAGCCACCGGTCATCCGGACGCCGATGTGGGAGTGCTGTACATCGAGGTTTCCGGGTGTCTTCCCATATGTGGACACGGAAGTATGGGCGTGGCAACGGTCATGGTGGAAACGGGCATGATCGAGGTGCACGAGCCCACCACGGTGGTCGCCCTGGGCGCCCCGGCGGGCCCTGTCACCGCAGAGGTCGCCGTTGACGACGGTACCGCCCGGTCGGTGACGTTGCGGGCCGCGGCGTCGCACTGTGAAAGTCTCGACGCCGTGGTTGACATACCGGGACTCGGGCCCGTGGACTACGACCTGGCATACGGCGGAATCATTGGGCGTCGAACTCGTTTCGGAGGCGAAGAACGAGATCATCGCCGCAGGACTTGCGGTCATGGCCGCGGTTAACGAACACCAACCACCTGGAACCGCCACATGTTCGAGGTGTCGACCACGTCATGGTGATCGCGCCTGAAGCCGATGAAAGATCGACGCGTCATGCCACGGCCACTCCGGCTGGATCGACCGGTCTCCCTGCGGCACGGGCACTGCCGCGCGAAGGTGCAGCCGTATCGCGCAGGCAGCTGCCCATCGGTCGGAAAAGCTCAGTGAGTCGTTTATCGGTTCACGTTTTTTCGGGCGTCCCTACGGGACGACGACGATCGGTGGCGTCGAGGCGGTGCTACCGTCGATTATGCGTCGAGCATGGATCACGGGGAAGGCCGAGTACATTCTGGATCCCACCGACCCGTTCCCGACAGGGGTCACATTGTGATTCTGCTCAAGGTCCGAGATCGGCGTCGACTACGGCCCGACGTGCAGATCCATCGGTTCGCATGCCGTGAACCTTCGTCAAACAGTGACCCGTCCGACCGTTTCGGGCCTCGACCGGCGCGTTTGTACCGCTGAACCCGGTCACAGCGGTGTCTGGTCCTCTGAGGCGGGTGGACTCTTTGGCTAGACTCGCGTCGATCTTGGAGTCCGCGGGTTGGCGGGCAATTGAGCAGGAGGGCGCCCATGTCGAAGCCGGACAGCGACACCATACCGTGGCGGGTATGGACGGTGCCCAACATGATCACGATTGTCCGACTGTGTGGTATTCCGCTGTTCAGTTACCTGTTGTTGGCCACCGACGCGTATGTTGCGGCGGTCGTGGTGCTGGCCTTGGGTGGTGGCACCGACTGGGTCGACGGTTTCCTCGCACGTCGGCTCGGCCAGGAAAGCCGGTTCGGTCGCATGCTGGATCCGTTGGTGGACCGTGCCTACATCCTCGTGGCCGTGGTGGTCTTGACACTGACGTCGCTGTTGCCCTGGCAGTTCACCGCGGTCTTGTTCGGCCGTGAAGCGGTGATGTTCGTAACTTTGCTGGTGCTCCGTGCCAACGGATTCGAGGCTTTCGAGGTCCACTACACCGGTAAGACGGCAACGTTCATAGTCTTCATGTCGTTTCCGGTGCTTGTCCTGGCGGGCCTGAACGAGGCGGCGAAGGTGTGGGCGTTGCCCTTGGGTTGGGCGCTGGCGTGGTGGGGGATCGTGTTGTATTGGCTGGCCGCTGCGATATACGTTGGCCAGGCGGCCGTTCTTTTGAGACGGCGGGCGCAGATGGGGAAGTGATGTCGGGGAGACGGTTCGGCCTACCGTCGGTGGATCTGTTGGCGGATTTTTGGAACCATCCGCTCGACTACGAGACTCCACCGAAGGGCCCGCGACGTCCCACGGTGAGTGGCCGTGTACTGACGATCGTGGTGATCACGGTGATCGGTGTGCTGTTGGCGGTTGCATGGCGCGAATCGGTGTCGTCGCAACCGGCCGAGGCGCAGGCCCGTGCGGACCTGCGCGACGACATTGCGACGCAACGGGAGGACAACGCGGTATTGAGCGATCTCGTCGATGCCCTTCGTGACGATGTCACCGCGTTGCGCGACGAGGTTTTGGGAAACCGAGCGGCGGTGGAGAAGCTACACGCCGACGAGGCCGTCGCAGGGCTGCGCGCGGTCACCGGGGACGGCGCGACCGTCACGATCGCCGACGGGCCGCAACCCGACAACGAGAACGGTTCCCACCTGGGGGAGGTGTTCGATCGGGATTTGCACCTCATCGTCAACACACTGTGGGCGTTGGGCGCGGAGGCCATAGCCATCGACGGTCAACGGTTGACGGCCGTGACGACGATCAGAGCGGTCGGCGACACCATCCTGGTCGACTTCGCGCCGGTCGGCAGCCCGTACGAGATAGCCGCGATCGGACCTCCGGAGCTGGCCGAGGAGTTCGAAGCGTCGCAGACGGCCCAGACTTTCCGGGATTATGAAAAGGACTACGGAATTTCATTGACCGTCGAGTCGACCGACGACCTGCTGTTGCCGGCGGCGTCCCACCCGTCGCTCGACGAGGCTACACCTAAGGGGTCGAATTGATCATCGCCGTGATCGCGCTGGCAGCCGGAATCACGTTGGGGGTCGTTGTCGACGTTGATGTACCTGCGGCGATGCAGCCTTATCTGCCGATCGCGGTCATCGCGGCGTTGGACGCATTGTTTGGGGGCGTGCGTGCACACCTCGATGGTGTTTTCGACGATAAACAGTTCACCATCTCGTTCATCTCCAACGTGCTGGTGGCAGCGTTGATCGTTTACCTTGGAGATCAACTGGGCGTGGGAGCGCAGTTGTCGACGGGCGTCGTCGTGGTGCTGGGCATCCGGATTTTTTCGAATGTCGCAGCCATCCGTAGAAGGCTTTTTCGTGCCTGATGGGAGCCGAGGGGGACATGACCGAGCGTGATGAGACGCCGGACGACGGCGGAAACGAGGAGCAGGAGACGCCAAGACGCCAGCAGGGCCGTCACATCGGAGTGCTGGCGATGGTTTTGGTGGCTGTACTCGGGTTCACCATCGCTGTGCAGATCCGTAGCCACGGCGACGACTCGCTGGACGGTGCCCGCACCGAGGACCTGGTGCGGATCCTGGCCGATCTGGATGCTCAACGGAGTCGGTTGGGAGATGAGATCGCCGAGCTGGAGATCGCACGGGACGAGCTGGCCTCGGGAAGCCTGGGGGACCAGGCGGCGCTGGAACGGGCGCAGGAATTGGCCGACGCCGTCGGTATCCTTGCCGGGACCCTGGAGGCGACGGGTCGCGGTATCGAACTGATTTTTACGCCGGGCTCCGACCCGATTAGTGCGGCGGTTCTTCTCGACGCGGTCCAGGAACTACGCGGAGCCGGTGTCGAAGCAATACAGATCAACGGTTCCAATGGCAACAGTGTGCGAGTGATCGCATCGACGTCGTTCGCGGAATCGGGAGGGGACCTGGTCATCGACGGGGTAAGACTTACCGCCGACTTCACGCTTATCGCCATTGGGGACCCCGACACGATGACAACCGCTCTGCGAATTCCCGGAGGGGTGGAGGACACGGTGAAAAAGGACGGCGGTACGGTCATGGTGCGACAGCCGGGCACCGTCGACGTCACAGCGTTGGCTGAGACCGCCGCGCCCGAGTATGCCGAGCCGGTCGATTAAGCTGAAAGGGACTACTTCAGTGATTCCTGAGCAACTGCGCTACACCGCCGAACACGAGTGGATCAGCGAGCCGGTCGACGCAGTCGTGCGAGTCGGCATCACCGACTACGCGCAGAGTGCGTTGGGCGACATCGTGTTCGTTCAACTTCCCGAGGTCGGCACGAAGGTGACTGCCGGAGACATCATCGGTGAGGTCGAGTCGACCAAGAGTGTTTCCGATATTTTTGCTCCGTTGTCGGGGACGGTGGCGGCCCGCAACGAGACGTTGACCGATGCGCCTGAGACTCTCAACTCGAGTCCTTACGAGGACGGCTGGATGTTTGACATCGAATGCGACGATGTCGCCGACACCAGCGGATTGCTTGACGCCACGGCGTACGCCAAACTGACCAAGTAGCCTTGCGTGTCCGCACAAGGTCATACATTCACAGCGCATCTATTGATAGAGGTGGTCCCATGACGCGCCCCGGCGATGAGTTTCCGCCGCTCGACGTCACGTCGACGATGAATTTGGGTGCTTTGGACGAGGTCCTGGAGAGTTCCGGCCCGTCTGAGGACAACACCGCACGACTTGCCGATTCGCTTCCTCCCGGAACCGCGTTGCTGTTGGTCCGCCGTGGCCCTAATGCGGGGGCACGATTTCTGCTCGACCTGGATATGACGACGTCCGGTCGGCATCCGGACAGCGACATTTTCCTGGACGATGTGACGGTGTCTCGTCGCCATGCCGAGTTCCACCGGGAGGGGGCGACGTTCACCGTCCGGGACGTCGGGAGCTTGAACGGGACCTACGTCAATCGTGAACGGGTAGAAACCGCAACCCTGGGCAACGGCGACGAGGTGCAGGTGGGCAAGTTCCGCCTGGTGTTCATTTCGGCGCAGGCCGCGCGGTAGCACACTCGCGCGCCAAGCCGCTTCGCGAACGCGCCGATACGAGGTACGGTCGCCAAGGATGTAACAGAAGCCGATTCGAGCACTACGGCGAGAAGAGGGCGAGCTTGTGCACGAGTTGAGGGTGGTCGGAGTCCGGGTGGAGCTGCCCACCAACCAGCCGATCGTGCTGCTGAAGGAAGTCGAGGGTGATCGGTTCCTCCCCATATGGATCGGCGCGGTCGAAGCGACCGCGATCGCTTATGAGCAGCAGGGAATCACACCGGCTCGTCCGCTTACCCACGATCTTTTGCGCGACGTGCTGCAGGCGCTGGGGGCGTCGTTGGAAGCCGTCGAGATCAACGACATGCATGACACGGTCTATTACGCCGAGTTGGTGTTCGAGGGGGACGTTCGTGTGTCGTCGCGCCCCTCGGACGCCATCGCGTTGGCGTTGAGGACCGGTGCGCCGGTGCGGTGCACCGAGGAGTTGCTGTCGGAATCGGGCATCACGATGTCGGAGGCGGCCGACGACGAGGTCGAGAAGTTCCGCGAGTTTCTTGACAATGTCACCCCGGAGGACTTCGCCGAGTAAGCGTCGACGTTGATCGATCCCACCCGGAAGGTCGGGGGAGCGGTATAGAGTCGCACCCAATCCGACAGCCCGGTTCACAGTGGTCGATGACGATGTTGCGTTAAGGAGGCGACGTGATGGCCGCCGCCGAGTCACCGTCGCGGCATCATGGCGCCGACGGTTACCGAGGTCCGGTTGCCTGTGTGGCCGCCGGCATCACCTACCGACAACTCGATTACTGGGCACGGACGAAACTGGTGTCTCCGTCGATTCGGTCGGCGGAGGGGTCGGGGACCAAGCGTTTGTATTCGTTCCGGGACATTGTCGTGCTGAAGGTGATCAAGCGTCTGCTCGACGCGGGTGTCTCCTTGCAGAACATTCGTAAGGCGGTCGACGTCCTGCGCGCCCACGGTGCAGGAGACCTGTCGGAGATTACGCTGATCTCGGACGGGACGACGGTTTACCAGTGCCGGTCGCCCGAGGAGGTTGTTGACCTGCTGAAGGGGGGCCAGGGGGTCTTCGGTATCGCTTTGGCCGGAGCCGTTCGAGAGGTTGAGGGTTCGGTCACCGTATTGGCGGCGAAGGAGACGGCGGCGCCGTCGGCGGACCCGGGTGTGGGCCGACGTGCGTCCGGTTGATGCCGGTCCTTCGCCCGGGCGGATCGGTGCGCGGTAGTCTTGCTCGAAGCGCTATGAATCTCGTGCGGGAGAGTTCACGTTGTAAGCCGTTGACGTGACGCCGAAGGAGCAACTCCTCCCCGGAACCTCTCAGGCGGCAGGGACCGTGCGGGTTGGCGCCTCTGGAAAGCAGACGGGTGACCGTCTCACCGACGGGGCAAGCCTTGCCTGGCTGGGCAAAGGTGAAACTCTCAGGGCGTACGACAGAGGGGGAGGCGACAACACGCGGGCATCACTCGTGTCCGCTACGCCTGGTGACCCTGGAGTGTCCATGAATGCGCAGCAGGAATCCGTCATACCGTTCGTGCGTCGTCACATCGGCCCGGACCACGCTGAACAGCGGCGCATGCTCGAAGAGGTCGGCTACTCGGCGGTGGGTGAGCTGCTCGAGGCGGCCATACCGGAGTCGATCCGCCTGCAGCGGCCACTGGAGTTGCCCACGCCGATGAGCGAAGAGGCCGCGACGGCAGAACTACGCGCCTTGGCCTCCGCCAACCGCCAGATGCGTCAGATGATCGGCATGGGCTACTACGGCACTCACACACCCGCGGTGATCCGTCGTAACGTGTTGGAGAATCCGGCCTGGTACACCGCTTACACGCCTTACCAGCCGGAGATCAGCCAGGGACGCCTCGAAGCGCTGTTGAACTTCCAAACGATGGTGTCGGACCTGACCGGCCTGGATACGGCCGGCGCGTCCCTCCTCGATGAGGCGACGGCCGCCGCCGAAGCCATGACGTTGACTCGCCGTGCCGGTAGGTCGAAATCCAACGTGTTCGTCGTCGATTCGGACACGTTGCCGCAGACACTGGCGGTGCTGCGGACTCGCGCAGAACCGTTGGGCATCAAACTTCACCTGCTTGACGTAACCGCGCCGCAGCTGCCGGAGGAGTTCTTCGGGATGTTGCTGTCGAATCCCGCCTCTTCGGGCGCGTTGCGGGATCACACCGACCTCATCGTGCGGGCGCACGAGGCCGGAGCGATGGTTGCGGTGGCGTGTGACCTGTTGTCATTGACGATGGTCAAGTCGCCCGGGGCCATGGGCGCCGATGTGGCCGTCGGTTCGGCACAACGGTTCGGCGTCCCGATGGGTTTCGGCGGCCCGCACGCGGGCTTCATGTCGGTACGTAAGGGTCTGGAGAGGTCACTACCGGGGCGGTTGGTCGGTGTGTCTCGTGACGCCACGGGACGTCCGGCGTACCGCCTGGCTCTTCAGACCCGTGAACAACACATCCGGAGGGAACGCGCCACCAGCAACATCTGTACGGCGCAGGTCCTGCTGGCCGTCATGGCGTCGTGCTACGCGGTTTACCACGGGCCCCAGGGCCTGCGCGGTATCGCCGCGAAGGTTCACAGCAAGGCCGTTCGGTTGGCGGCGGGGCTGACCGCCGGCGACGTCGACGTGGTCCATCAGGCTTTCTTCGACACCGTGGTGGCCAGGGTTCCGGGACGGGCTCAGGGCGTGGTGGCAGCTGCGGCAGGGCTGGGCGTGAACCTTCGGCTTATCGATGCCGATCACGTTGGTGTTGCTTGCGACGAGACCACCTCTGATTCGGACCTGTTGGCCGTGTGGCGGGCGTTTCGGGTTCGTTCGTCCTCATCGTCATCGTCACGATCGGCCGTTCCGGCGGGGCTGGTGAGACACGACGACTTCATGACACACCCGGTGTTTTCTCGGCACCATTCAGAGACGTCGATGCTGAGGTATTTGCGCAGTCTCTCCGATTCGGACTTCGCGTTGGACCGCGGCATGATTCCACTTGGCTCGTGCACCATGAAGCTCAATGCGGCCTCACAGATGGAGCCGATCAGCTGGCCGGAGTTCGCACACATCCATCCGTACGCGCCCGCCGACCAAACCCGTGGTTATGCGAAGTTGATCGGTGATCTCGCCGCATGGCTGGCCGAAGTCACCGGGTACGACGCGGTGAGCCTTCAGCCCAACGCCGGATCTCAGGGAGAGCTGGCGGGCCTGCTGGCGATCCGGGCCTACTTGGAGTCGCGTGGCGAGATCAGGCGCGAGGTGTGCCTGATCCCCTCGAGCGCGCACGGAACCAACGCGGCGTCGGCGGTGATGGCGGGTATGCGGGTCGTCGTGGTCGCCTGCGACGACGAGGGCAACATCGACATGAACGACTTGGACGACAAGCTCACCGAGCACGGGTCCGAGCTCGCCGCGATCATGGTCACCTATCCGTCGACGCACGGTGTCTACGAAGCCGACATCGCACGGCTGTGCCAGAAGGTGCACGACGCCGGCGGCCAGGTCTACGTCGACGGGGCCAACCTGAACGCTCTTCTCGGGTTCGCCAAGCCCGGCGAGTTCGGTGCCGACGTATCGCATTTGAACCTGCACAAGACGTTCTGCATCCCCCATGGTGGTGGTGGCCCCGGAGTGGGGCCGGTGGCGGTGCGTTCGCACCTGGCGGAGTTCCTGCCGGGCGACCACCGGACGGATTCACCGGTGGGACCGGTTTCGGCGGCGCCGTACGGTTCTGCGGGGATACTCCCGATTCCGTGGATGTACTTGCGGATGATGGGCGCGAAGGGTTTGACCGAGGCGACCGGGCAAGCGGTTTTGGCGGCCAACTACGTCGCTTCGAGGCTTGCGGACCACTACCCCGTTCTGTACAGCGGAAACAAGGGATTGGTGGCACATGAATGCATTCTTGATCTTCGTGCCATGACCAAGGCCTCGGGTGTGACGGTCGACGATGTCGCCAAGCGACTGATCGATTACGGGTTCCACGCTCCGACCATGTCGTTCCCGGTAGCGGGGACTTTGATGGTGGAACCCACCGAGAGTGAGGACCTGGCCGAACTGGACAGGTTCTGCGACGCGATGATCGCCATCAAGGACGAAATCGACAAGGTCGTCTCCGGTGAGTGGCCGAGCGGCGACAATCCGTTGAAGTCGGCGCCCCACACGGCGGAGGCGGTGACGCGCGACGAATGGGAGCACCCCTACACCAGAGCGGAGGCCGCGTACCCCGCCGGAGTCGGCCGGGACAAATACTGGCCGCCGGTCTCTCGCATCGACGGAGCTTACGGCGACCGAAATCTGGCGTGTTCATGTCCGCCCCTGGAGGCTTTCGCGTCCTGACGTCATCGGGCGCACCTGCACGGAGTGGTCTAAGCGCTCGGGGTATGGTGCGGCGTAGTGAGTAGCTTCGGCCATTGGATCGATCTGAGGTGCCCTTGCGACGCCGGACCCGGCGGACGGTGTTTCCCCTTTATACAGGGCGTCACCGTTTGTTTTTGGTCGGACGGCAGGTTGCCGTTGTCGGTGAGCAGGTTCTAAACTAGGCCGGTCCCATACCATCCCAGGAGATTTCTACATGGCACGCGGTCGCACTCAACCGGGCGTTAAGACGCATCGGCGCGGCCGTCGTCGCAGGACAAGGCGTAGATTCCCGGTGGCGCCGTGGATTGTCATCTCCACAGTGCTTGCGCTGGTGGCATCGGGTCTTGTCCTGAGTTACACATGGCTTCTGGGCACCGGCTGCAGTGGAGACCCGTTGCGTGCGACGGTTGTCGCCGCACCCGACATCAAGGAACCCTTGTCGGTACTGGCCCGAGCCTGGGAACGGGAGGAACCGTCCGTATCGGGCCGTTGTATCGGTGTCGAGGTCAGAGAGAAGTCTTCCTCTCAGGTGGCCACGAAGCTCCAGTCAAGCTGGAATACAGTTACCGACGGAGCTCGACCGCACGTGTGGATTCCCGACTCCAGTGTCTGGATTCAAATGGTCGAGTCGACCGACATCGGGTCGTTGATGATCCCGGACAAAACACCGTTGGCGGCCACCTCACCCACCGTGATCGCCATGCCCAAGCCGATGGCGGAGGCCCTGGGTTGGCAGTCCGGTGGTGAACCGGTGGCCGACGAACCGAGCTGGTCGAACTTGTTGAGCCTGGCGGAGTCGGGTTCGTGGGCGGATTTCGGGCATGAGGAATGGGGCGACATCACCCTGGGGATGACGGCCCCGCGTCAGTCCACCGCCGGGATCCATGCACTGCTGAGCTTGACCGATGTTGACCGAAACGGTGACGTCGTGTCCGACGAACTTGACAACGTGGTCCGGTTGAGCGGCATTCTCGACGAGACCCCCAACGATATCGACGCGATCCTTCAGGAATTGTCCCAATTGGATCCGGAGGAGGATCTGAACGGGTATGTATCGGCGTTCCCTGCGTTGGAGCGGGACGTGTGGCGGTACAACAACTACATGGAAAACGGCGTGGAACTGACCGCCGTATATCCGTCTGACGGGAGTCTGGACGCCGATCACCCGATCGCGGTTCTGCAGAACGTCGAGTGGACCGATCGGACCTATCAGGAGATCGGATGGCAGTTCGCGTCGTTCGTGACCGGTGATACCGGACGTGAACTTCTTCTGGAGGAGGCTTTCCGAGATGGTACGAGACGTACCGGCGGGGACGCTCTGAACAACACCGAAGGGTTGACCCCCCAGATCGACGAGTCCCAGCGTGGCCCGGTCCAGCCATCGGCGGTTGGCGGCGTCATCGCGGCGTGGGAGGCGTTGCACAGGGCGGCGAACGTCCTGGTGGTTCTGGACACCTCGGAATCTATGAATGCGTCGGTGCAGCACAACGGCGAAGAGGTGACGCGTTTGGAAGCCGTGAGACGGGAGCTGTCCGACGCGTTGAGTTTGTTCGGTTCCCAGGCGAGTGTGGGCTTGTGGGAATACTCGACCGCGGCTTACTACGGGGAACCTGATTACACCGAGCTGGTGTCGATGAGAGCGTTCGACTCCGCGCAGGAGGACGCGATCAACGTCGCCGCACAACAGTTGGTGCCCGGCGGGGGAAGCGCGTTGTATGACACGGCCGCAGCCGCGTACGAGACCTTGTTGAACAACTACAACGACGAGCATGGTGCGGCGAACCTGGTCGTCATCATTTCCGACGGCGGGAACGACGATGACAACGGTGGATTGGGTCTTCCGGAGTTGGAGGCCCAGTTGGACAATCTGGCGAGTGCTGACCGAAACAAGAAGGCCTCGATCGTAACGATCGGGTTCGGCAGCGATATCGATGCCGAGGCGTTGACGACGATTGCCGAATCAACGCAGGGGATGTTCTTCGAAGCGGAGTGGAACGACCAGCTGAAACCCCAGTTGCTGAACGCCCTGTTCAACGCCGTGTAGACGGGCCGGGTTCCGCCGGTCGTTACTCACGCTTCAGTTGATCGGATCAGGCAGCTGCGCCCGCATGCGTCGCGTGTAGCGCGGGGCCGCGGTGAGGCGCGACGACAGAGCCGTCGGGAAGGAGTTCGCCGGTGTCGTCAAAGACGACGATCCCGTTGCAGAGCAGGCTCCAACCCTGCTCCGGCTGGGCTGACACGATGCGCGCGGCTTCGCCGTCACCGGCATCATGTTGGGGACAAGGGGGTTGATGCTGACACATCAGGTGCTCCCGCATTGTGGTGTGCTGTGCGGTGGTCGTGTGACGGCCACCGCCGGTCTTGCGCACGAATGTCATGTTTCACATTCGCCAAGTGGCTACCGTACCGGTCGTTACCCTGCATTGTCGCCATGATTACGGTCCGGATCCGGTAGTTGACGCCTGATTGCCCCCAGGCCGACGAGAAGGTGCCGCCAAAAGTATGAGTCTTGTTCCGTCGTTTGCCCCACCGGGTGTGCCGGCGCAGTGCCGTTTTCGTCGTCGTGAGGTGGCGCGGTTGGAGTGGTGGGTGGGCCAACCCGGTGATCCGGCGTCGCTGCTTGAACGTTTTTGTGAGCAGGAGGGGTTTTCGGTCGACGACCTGTCCGACAGCGGACCCGTTCGGCATTCGGAGACGGGGATGTGTGGTGTGGCGCTGATTGTTTCGTCGGCTGCCGGTTCGGTCATGGCCGGAGGAAATCCGGGGCGGCCGTCGCCTGCGAGATCGGTGCCGGACATGGTTGCCATCGCGTATGCGCACGATGATGAGCGGCGGTGTCCCGTCATGGAACCGGCGCCGTTGAGGCTGGAAGGCTGGGTCTCGTCGTGGCGATCTTGTGAGCACGCTGCGGCCGTTGACCGGGTGCGACAGGCCATCGCTGCCGGTGACGTGTATCAGGTGAATGTGGTCGGGCACCATCACAGCCGATATGCGGGGGAGCCGGCGTCTGCTGTTGCCGCGGTATCGGCCTTGCCCGGTGGTGGCTATGCCGGAGTGATGTCCGGTGACGACTGGGCAGTGGCTTCTGCGTCGCCGGAGTGCTTCATCGAGGTCGTTTCGGGCTGGGTGGAGACGCGTCCGATCAAGGGCACGCGGCCGGCTACGGAGGCGGGGGCCGAGGAGCTGCTGAAGTCGGTGAAGGAGCGGGCCGAGCACGTCATGATCGTGGATCTGGAACGTAATGATCTGGCTCGGATCGCAGTACCGGGCTCGGTGTCGGTGACCGATTTCTTCGCGTTGCGTCGCTGGTGCGATTTGTGGCAGGCGGAGTCGACGGTGTCGGCGCGTGTGGCCGAGGGAGTGGGGCTGGCGGAGTTGTTGCGTGCGGTTTGCCCCCCTGGCTCGGTGACGGGCGCGCCGAAACTGGCCGCGTTGGACGTGATCGCGGCCCAGGAACCGGTTGGGCGGGGCCCGGCGATGGGAGCCATGGGTTATTTGAGTGTGGGGCGTTTGGTGCTCGGCTTGACGATCCGTACCGTCGCCGTGGAGGTGGACCGGATTCACCTGTGGGCCGGTGGGGGAGTGACCTGGCGTAGCGATCCCGACGATGAGGTCGATGAGGCGCTGGCGAAGGCGGCTCCGGTCAAGGCGGCCGTCAATGCACAAACATTAGGTTGCTGACTTTATATATCGCCCCCGAGGTGTGAGTCTGTTGGTGCCGAAAAAATCTCATGCCCTCGACTCACGTGTCCTGGTTGGTGCTGCGGCGACCACTTCGGGTGTCAGCGGTCGGGTTTGGCGGGGTGGGTAACTCTGATTGCGCCCATGGTCGAGCTGCCGCCCGCCCACCGGGTACCCGGTGGGCGGGCGGTTTCACCAAGTGCCTGGGGGCGCCGTACTTGTGGTCGGTTATGTGGATTCACCGTGGCCGACTGTGGCCGGGCCTTGCGCATAGGCGGGCGAGCGCACGTTGCACCATGTTGCCTGCGACGACTGGTCATATGCAATATATATCGACCCCGAGGCATTCGCCTCTCTATCGACAAACCCCCCATCAACTGGGCTAAGAGGGCAGCACGATGAACTCAGGATGTTGGTGCGACAAAAAGTCGTGGTGAGAGATGTCCCATCCGTAGGCTCCGGTGCCCGCGAAGATGAGAAGGTCGCCTGCTCTGACTCGTCTGACGGGGACGCTGCGTGCGAGAACGTCGCGCGGTGTGCACAGCTCACCGGTAATGTCGACGAGGTCGTCCTCGACGGAAGGCCTCTGCCACGGGTACGGCCAGGCTTCGACGGAATGGACCGTGGCCGGATGGCTGTACCCCCATGCTGCGGGTAGCCGAAAATGGTGAGTGCCGCCCCGAACCACGGCGAATACTCGCCCGTGAGTGCGTTTGACGTCCATTACCTCGGTGACGTAATAACCGCAAGGGGCCGCCAACCATCGACCAACCTCGAAAACCATGGTTGTGTCCCCTGCGGAAAGACGCTTCATGCGTCGGGAGAAGTCATCCACGTTGAACGTTTCGCGGCCTTGTGGGTCGACTCCCAGGCCGCCACCGAGGTTGACGGTCTCCCAAGTGATTTCGTGTTTGGCGGCGACGTCGGCAGCGAAACGTAGCGACCTGGCGACGAACTGAGCATGCGCGGTGGAATCGAGGTTGTTGCTGACGGAATGAAGGTGTAGCCCGGTGACGTTCACCGCGGCCAGACTTTTTGCGAGGTCGATGGTCGAGTGGAGTTGATCGACGTCGATACCGAAAGGAGTTGCGGTACCGGTCATCTGGTGGCTTCCACCGGGCGTGGCCGCGCGCCTGTTGACTCGGAGGGCGATGTCGGCGACTCGATGGCGCCGCTTGGCCAGATGGTTGACCCTCAACAACTCATGACGGCTTTCGACGTTGATGACCACGGGGATCACACTGTCCACGGCAGCTTGGATGGCGGAGTCGGTTTTCGCCGGCCCACTGAAGGCGATACGCGCAGGATTTGCAGCCAGCGCTGCACGTAGTTCGCCTTCTGATGCGACCTCAAGGCCGTCGGTGGCCGAAGCCGCCTGCTGAATTATCGCCGGATGGCTGTTGGCTTTAACCGCGTACAGAAGTGTGGTCCGATCCCCGAGAGCGGCTTTGAGTCGTTGGCAGCGTTCTTTAAGGACGGCGAGGTCGTAGATGTAGGCACATGCGGGGCTGCCGAGGTCGGCGAGAGCGTGAGTGATTCGTGGGTTCATGACGATTGATGGAGTGGGTTGTCGACGGGTACGTGGTGGTCACCGTCGCCCATAAGCCTCATGTGGAGTAGGGCTTTGTGGGGAAGGGTGGGGGCGGTGTAGAAGTTCCGTGTGGCGTCGGGGATGGCGATGTCGGCGACGATGTCGGTGATGATTTTCCAGGCCGTGGCGTGGTGGAGCAGGTCATCGGCTTCCATGGCGGTCACGATAGCGGCCAGGTGGTTTTGGAGCACGGTGTAGGCGACTTTGGTGTGTGCTTCGGTGATGTCGTCGGTGGTGGTGACCGATGCAGGGTGAAGCGGGGGTTTGTAGCCGGCGCGGTGGAGCGTCGGCAGGTGGATTCTGGCGCCTCCGAGGTCGCGGAGGATGACGCGGTGAAGGGTGGCATCGATGAAGGTGGGTATGCAGTTTTGGAGGTGCGCTTCCATGCCGATGCCGTATTCGGTGGCGAGTCTGATGGTGGTGTCGAGAAGTTTGGTTGCGTAGATCTCCAGGAAGTGGGCGGGTTGGTGTGGGTGTTGGAGGGCGAGTTCGCTGATGAGGTGGCGGCCGCTGATGGGGGAGCGAGCGCACAGGGCGGTGGCGGGGACGGCGAGTTCCCCGGGCTGGAGGTGGTCGGTGAGTGGGGCGCGGAGGATGCAGGTGAGGTCACGGGAAGCGGGATGGTGGTGAGGGAGGCTTACAGCGGCGATTTCGGGGAGAACCGTGATGTGGGGCGCCAAGGTGGCGTCGCGTCCGATGAGGTCGATGATCGTGCGGGATAGGACCGGACCGTTGGCAGCGGTTGCCGGGGAGATCCCTCGTCGGGTGGAGGTGATGTGGATATCGAGTGAGCATTTGAGATAGTGCCCGGTCCGGGTGACGAGGGTGCGTATGGACGCGGTGGGCTCGGCCGGTAGACGCAGTTGCGGCACGTCGGTGAGGTGCCCGGTCTCTGTGAGGGGACGCAGAGTGCCGGCGGTGGCGTGGCGGTGTTGCCACGGGTGTGTCGGGATGAGGATGCGATCGGGGCTCAGGTGTTCGGTTAGGGGCGGGAACCAGGTGGCCATGACGGCGTCGATGTCGCGGCCGTGTCCGTCGGTGGTGGAGACGGCTTGCCGGCGGTCGAGCGCCAGGAACAGGATGTCGGTGGTGCCGTTGGCTTCGAGGTCGTATGCAAGGCGGTCGTGGTGGTTCCATCCCAGTCGTGTGCGTGCGCCGGGGTGTAGATGGTGGCCGGTAACGGCAAGAGGTTCGAAGTGGCGGCAGATGAGGTGATCGTTCGTGTTTTGTTGAAGGTGTTGTGCCAGTTGGATGCTGGTGGCGGCACCGAGACGGCGGGCGGCGCGTCGATGGTCGGCCACGATGTGTTCGTGGCGTTGAAAGGCCAGAGTGAGGCCTTCGACCGCGTCGGTGAGTTCGATGGGGTCGGCGTGTGGGGCGAGGAGTGTGAGCAGGACGGTGGGGTCGGTGATGGGTTGGCCGTTGTGGGTGACGGGTCCGTAGGGGGTGATCTGGTTGAAGGCTTCGAGGGTGGCGGTGAACGTGAGTCTGTTGCCGGCGTGGGTGGTGGTGTGGATGGTGTTGTTCTGGATCGCCGCGCGGTCGCGTAGGCCGGTGAGGTTTTCGCGCCAGGCCGCTGCCGCGAGGGTGGCGGTGACGTGTGCGTGAGCTTGGGTGTGGTGGTTCATCGTGCGTCGGCGATCGGGTTGGGGATGTGGGTCCATTGGTTGTGGAGGGTGTCGGTTGCCAGGCGCATCGCGGTGGTTGCTTTGAGTGGCCAGGTGGTGTTGAAGATTTGCTGGTGGAGTGTTGGGTGATGGCGTGTGAGGTGATCGGAGTGCTCGATGATCGGGTGCCACCAGGTGTGGGGGTCGATGTCGTAGTGGTGGGTTAGTGCGTGGACCAGTTGACGTAGGACGGTGCTGTAGAGCGCTGCGATGAGTGTGGTGTGGCGGTGTTGGGCGTTTGGTTCGGGTATGTCCCCGATGAGGTTGCCGATGGCGGGGTCGGTGCGTACTCCTCCGAAGTCGCGGTATGTGAGCCGATGGGGGTGGGATTTTTGTATGTCGAGGAGGGTGTTTTGTCCGTGTGCTTCGAGGGCTATGCCGTGGACGGCCAGTGTGAGGGGCGCTGTTAGGAGGAGGGGTACGCAGCTTTCCCACCAGGAGATTGGTGAGGTATTGCCGGCGTCGATGATGGTGGCGATGAGGGGTCGGCCGGTGTGGGGGTCGGGTTCGGCCAGTGCCGCCAGTGGGATGGGGATGGTGTGGTGGGGTGTGGTCGGGAGTGTGCGGACGATGGCTGAGAGGTGGGGGTCGGGTTGGTTGTCGTCGGTGAGTGTGGTCAGGGCGGCGTTTTCGGTGTGGACGGCGAAGTGGGGGATGTCCAGTTCGGTGATGTGTCTGCTGAGGATGGGTCCGTTATGGAGGGCTGCGGCGGAGACTTGGCGTAGGGCGCTGGTCATGTGGATGTCGACGGCTGTTTTGACGTGGATGTCGGGTCTGTTGTGGGGTGCGAGGGTTCGTAGCGACATCAGGGGTGCAGCGGGGGTGGTGGTGATGACGTCGATGCGGTTGCGGTACCGGTGTGCTTGGTAGGGGTGCAGCGGGAGGAGTGGAGTGTGTTCTGTGTCGTGCCATGGCCATGTGCCGTGGTGTCGTGTGGAGGTTCGTGGGCGCGCGAGAACGAGGGGGACGGTGGGGCGGTGTTCGGGGGCCCATTGGCGTGTTTGTGCGGGTGTGAGTCCGGTTCGGGTGCGGGCCAGCGGGTGGACGGGGTGTCCGGTCGTCACGATTTGTTCGAAGTAGACGCCGGGGTTGGGGTGGTGTGCGATGGCGGTGGCCCATAGGTCGTGGCCGTGTGGGTGTGGGGTTGAGACGGTGCGGGCGGACCGAAGGTTGTCGGTGGATTCCCGAAGCTGTTGTTGGAGGGCTGCGGTTTTGGAGGGGTCGGCGGCGATATGGGTCAACAGTTCGTCGCATGTGTTGATGTGGCGGCCGTCTTGGGTGATCACCATGGGGGCTTCGTCGGTGAAGTCGGTGGCGGGTGGCCCGGTGAGGGTGGCTCCCGTGGCCGTGGTGAGGACGGCGTGGTCTTGACCGTGGCGGGCGGTGATACCGGGAAGGGGTTCCCTTACCATGGCGTTCCATAGTCGACGCAGGATGGTGGCGGTGGCGGCGTCGTTGTTCCGTTGCGACGCATGGGGAATGGTCGACAGCACGCACCTCCACATTTGATCAGCGAAGGCTAACCTTACCTGGGGTCGGTTTGGTTAAACCTCGACCGTGCGTCGTTGCTGGTGCGGCACGATTCCCGCGCCATCACCTCCGGCTAGACGGTCCCGTAGCCTGCGGAGCGTCGGTAGGTGCAACGTGTAGGCGTCGTCGGAAAGCCAACGGCCGATCTCGGCGGCAGCGTCGGGAGCCGACAAATGACGGATGATCGCGTTGGCTCCCGAGATCCGCTCAACGGGAAGGTTCGGCCAGACCACGAACCCGCGCACCTGTGCGCCGCTCAACAACCGCGAGACGTCGGCGACGGCTTCGGGGAGCCGCTCGGCACCGGTGTCCTCGACCGACCGGGCCACCGGTGGGGTGATGACGGCGACGCGTTTGCCACAGACGACGGTGTATTCGGCGCGATGTACGCCCACTGGTACACGGACGAACAACCGTGCGGCCGGTAGTCGTTCCAGTAGTGCTCGTAGGACGGTGGCTGTTCGGCGGTCGGCGGACGGGCGGGTACCCGCGGGCCCGAAGGCGTTGTATTCGCGTAGCGCCGACCGCACGGTGGCTTGGAGGTGGGCTGCTCGGCGTAGTCGGGTGACGGCCCAGGGGATGGCGACCATGCCGACGAGGTGGGCGGCGATGAGGAGGCCGGTGGTGGTGAATCCGGTTGCCCAGGCGATGCCTGCGGCGAGGACGGCGATGGCGGTGGTCGTGACGTGTTTGCGGTGTTTGAGTGTGCGGGCGCTTGCTGCGGTGGCGGCGATGAGACTGATCAGTAGGTAGGGGATGAGGAGTGCTTTGAGGGCGGGGAAGATGTCGGTGTGCAGTATTTGGATGGTCAGTTGTGTGCTGACGATGATCCAGGCGATGATGATGGTGGCGGTGATGGTGCCACGTCTCCATGCTGAGGGGGAGTATCGGAGACGACGGGTGGGGTCGATGTCGATGTACCAGGGGCGTGCCATGACTTGGGTGGTCGAGTCGTCGGGCACCGTCTGGCCGGTTTTGGGGGTGGGTGTTTTGACACGCCAGGCTTTGACACGGCGGCCTTTGGCGTGGCGGCCTGGTGTGCGGTGTCTCCAGCCGGGTTTTCGGTTTCCGCGCAGGGTGTCGTATTCGTGGCGGGATTGTGGTTGGGAGAGCGTTTCGAACGCGGTTTGAATGGCGTGGAAGCGTTCGGGGTCGCCGCCGGCGTCGGGGTGTGCGTCGCGCACGCCGCGCCGGTACGCCTGCCTGATCTCTGTTGAATCGGCGGCGGGCGTGATTCCGAGGATCTTGTAGTAGTCAGGTTCGGTCACCCGAACCTCCGGTGTGGATCGACGCGGTGTGCCTGAAGTGGCGTTGGGATATTTGAACCTACTACACGGCGTCATCGATGTGGGGGTGGCCCGGCCGTAAATGTCGCGACTGTGTCACTTGAGTGGTTTGAGGGCCGATACCGGAAGTGTGTGAGCACCTTCGGTGGTGACGCGGTGTTGTAGGTGTCGGTCCGAGGTGATGACCACGGTGGGTGTGGGGGCGTGTTCTACGACAAGGTCGACGATGGTGTCGTCTGCTTGCCCCGGGGCGTCGACGACGGTGACGTTGTCGGTGGATTCCAGGCCCCTGGCCGCGCCTTCGGTCACGAGGATCACCGATATGGGTGGTGGTTGTGGCCAGTGGCTGAGACCGTGTCGTGTGAGGGGGCCTAGTCGGTCGCGGAGGCGGCGGGTGGCGCCCAGGCGGTCACGCCACCACCCGTTGGGGGTTGATCCGATGACGTTGGCGGCGTCGACGATGATGAGTGGTGAAGCCGCCATGACCATCCCCTTGTCGGTGTGGTGTGATGCGCGGCGTGGTTACGCCTGCCACCATCTCGCCAGCGACGAGACCGCCGGATCCGATGAGGTCAGTAGGCCGTTCCAGCCGCCGTCGGAGGCGTCCATGGCCAGGAGGTCGTCGGATATCGGCGTGTAACTCATGTTATGCCACGAGGTGGTGTCGGCGACGTCTCCGAGTAGATCGGCGTCGCTCCAGGGTTGCCCGTCGACGGGCTCGGGCATGGGGTCGAGGGACAGCTCGGGTGGGAAGCTTGGCTCGTAGGCGTCGGAGTCTCCGTAGTCGACGGCGTCGGGGTCGCTGCCGACGACTTCGTCGTCAATGGTTTCAACGGTGAAGTCGGTGTCGACGACTGTGGTTTCGTCGGTATCGACGGTGTCGGTCGGTTCGTCGCCGGTAACCGTTTCGTCGGTCGGTCCGTCGGCGTCGTCGAGGTCGTATCCGTCGTCGAACGAGTCGTCGGTGGGGTCGTCACCGGAGAGGTCGAGCCCGTCTTCTTCCAGCGGTGGGTCGTCGAACGAGTCGTAGCCGGAGGTGTCGCCGTCGTCGGGCCAGGAGTCTGTGGGCACCGCGATCACCCTTTCGGTTCAGCAGGTGTTCTGGGAAGCACCGCTCGGGTTTTGGCCAGCACTTCGTCGAGTTGCTTGACCTTGGTTCGGTAGGCTTCGCGTCGTTTGGCGAGGCCTTCTTTCTTTTTGTTGCGGGTGGCGTTGTCTTGCTTCAGGTTTTTTTCGGCGGCGGCTATTTGTTTGTCGAGTTGTTGTCCGCGCCGTTCCAGAGCGTCGTCCAGCGCCATGTTGAAGACGTATTCGATTTCGGTGAAGCGGTATTGGATCTCGTCCTGAAGTGAGGCGCGGGTTTCCTGCAAGACTTCACGGACCCAGCGTTGCGCCTGCTGTCGGTCTTGAGAAACCTTACGGCGGTACATGACGAACGCAGCTGCTGCCAGGCCCAGTCCGACGCCGGAGGCGGTGAGAACGACGCCGGCGGCTCCGGTGGCCGCGATGCCCGCTGCCCCTGCAGCCATGGGGGCCATGCGGCCGATCATCATTGCCGATCCGGCAGAGGACATCACCAACATCGCGTTGTCGCCGCCGCCTTCTCGGCGTGGTTTGGAGCCGGATTGCATGCGCAGCTGTGCGTTGATGCGGCCGATGACCTGCTGCAGTTCATGTGGGGGAAACATTTGCGCCAGGACTCGGTCGGCGAGGACTTTGAACCGATAGTCCAGTTCCTGGCTCAACCGTACCGACAGGGCGTGGAGGGCCCGGTCGACTTGTTCGGGCATGCTTTTGATGTCGCTGCGGTTCGATTTCTCGATCTTGTTGAGCAGCTCTTCCTGCAGCTTCTGCACGTAGGTGCGGAGGCGTGAGGTCGCTTCGACGCGGGCGCGTTGGATCTCGGTGCGTAGCGCCATGTTCGACTGTTTGTTTTGGCTGCGCTTCAGCGAGGTAACGCGTTTTTTGTCTTCTTTGAGTTTTTCGGTGACCGCGGGGTCGGGGTTGAGTGTTTTCAGTTGTTCGCCCACGGCCATATCCAGGCGTACGAATTCGCTGCGTAGCGACCGCAGGACGTTGGCGTGTTGAAGGATGGAGCCTTTGGATCCGAGGTTGATCAGTGAGTGTTGAAGTGTGGCCACGCGGGATTCGTCGATGAGGGTTTTTGCTGCTTCGACCGGCATGGTCATGGCCATTTCAGCCAGTCGGGACGAGACCGGGAAGAACGGGGCGTTGGCGAATCGTGGAGCGTGGGTTTGTAGGAGGGCGATGTTGTCGTCGCGTATGCGTTGCCACCCCGGGTATGTGTCTATTTTGGTCAACGCGAACATGACGAAGTTGACGCGTTTACTGGCTTCGATAAGGAAGTCCAGTTCCGGTTTGGAGAACGGGGAGGAGGCGTCGACGACGAACAGCAAGGCGGTGGCGCGTGATACCGCGTCGAGTGCGACTTCGGCGTGGAGTGCGTCCAGTCCACCGACTCCGGGGGTGTCGATGATGCTCATGTATTGAAGAAGCGGAGCGCTGTGCCGAATGCGTAGGCGGCGTGGGGGGCGAACGCCGCCGGGAAGCTGTCCCAACGTGGTGCCCCAGTCGCGGATGTCGGAGGGGTTGAGCGGTACCGGTACTTCGTTGCCGGGGATGTAGGCGTGGACGGTGTGTTCGGTGCCGTGTTCGAATTCCAGGTAGGAGCTGGTGGCCACGGCGGCGTCGACGGGCGACAGGTTGGGCACGCCGATCAGGGCGTTCGTCAGTGACGACTTGCCGCGTTTGGTTTCCCCCACGATCACCATCGCCGGTTTGTTGGAGGCTTCACGCTTAACCGCGTCGACGTCTTGAGCGGCGTCGGCATCAACCTTGCGTAGCGCTGCAAGACCGTTGGTGACGGCGGTGCGGCACAGTTTGTCCAGGGCCGCGATCTGTTCCTTCGCGGTCGGTTTTCTTTTCTGCGGAGGTGCGGTGGTCACTGACGGCCTCCCGCGTTTTGGTAGACGGTGACGATCGGGTTGCGCAGCATGACGGTGCGGTCGTTGTAGCCGAGGGTTTCCACGACCGCGATAACACCGTCTTGGGCGGGGTCGCTGGTGGGTGTGGTGCCACCGGCTTCGTGTCGTGTCGGGTCGAAGCGTTCACCGACGGGGGCGATGGTGGCGACGCCGACCTCGGTCAAAGCCGAACCGAGACGGTCGGAGAGGGCTTGGCTGGTGGAGCGGTCGCGTACGTAGATGCAGGTGGTGACAAGGGTGTGGCGTTCGCTGGTGAGTTGGTCGATGGTCGCGCGTGCCGAGGCGTCGATGTCGTGGGTTCCCGGTGTGGCCGACACCGGGATCGGCAGGGGCGCGGGTGTGGCCTTGCCGAGGATGAGGAGGACGACCAGGCCGCTGATCGTCACGCCTGCGGCCGCGGCGCCGCCGATGGCGACGTTGAACATGCTGCCGGGCGTGGAGGCGATCAGTCCGGTGACGGCTCCAGTCGCTGCCGCGGCGGCAATGACCGCCACTGTGGCTATGAGCCGCAGGTGGCTTGTCGACATCGGGTTCTCCTTATTGAGGTGGCGGTTAAACCGTGGAGTGTTGACAACAGATTAATGGGCCGGGTGTGGTTGGCGTAGGCGCTGCGCGATGAGGTGGAAGCCTCGCGCGACGACGTGTGCTACGCGTGCTTGCGCGGGGGAGGCGCCTCCTACGGCGAAGGTGCGCCACCGGTTGTTGGCTTGGAGGGCGGCGTGGATGAGGTCGGCGGGTGCCGCGCCGGGCATTCCCAGGACACGGGCGGGATCGGAGGTTAGGGCGAGCCTGGCCACTTCGGATTCCATGTCGGAGGGGAGCTCAACGGCGCCGGTGGTGACCTGGGCGGCGACCTCGATGAGACGCAACCGGTGGTATTCGGGGTCTTGGATGACGCGTTCGATGGCGTCGCGGAGCATTTCCCGTTCGGCCGGGTGTTCGCTGGAGGAGGCCACGGCTTCGAGGCGCGCCAGGCCCCAGCCAGCTTTGATGGCGTCGGTGCGCAGTTGGAACGCCTGGTCGAGTGTGGTGCGCAAGCGGGGGAAACCGGAGGCGGCGAACAGCATGCGGACCAGTTCACCGGTTGCCATGTGGGGGTTGGCGACCAGGTGTGCGATGGCGAAGTTGATGCCGTAGAGGTCGAGTAGCCGCAGGAGTCGTTCGCGTTGCTCCACAGGCACGGGGCAGTCGCGGGTGGCGAACAGGGACGCCGCGGCCAGGAGGATCGTGCGTTCTTCGGCGGGTAGTTCGGCCAGTTTGCGGAGGGCTTCGCAGTCGGCGGCGGTGAGTCGGCCGGCTTCGGTGGTTTCGGCGAGCAACCCGACCACGGGAACGACGTCTGAGACGACTCGACGCATCACTTCGGCCTGATTGCGTGACAACGGTTCGGCGACCGGCCACGGGTCGCCGGCAGGTGTGGGGGCGAGTTTGTCGACCTTGTTGAACAGGCCCAGCGAGTTGATGGGGTTGCTGGACAGTTTTGACGACATGGTGCGAAACGCCTGGAGCGCCTCTAGATCGTCTTCGCGTACCGATTGGGTGAAGACGTAGATGATGGCCTCGGCGCCCGATAGGGCTGATTGGCTGTCGACGTCGATGTCGTCGGCGATGGGTGCGTCGAAGAGGAACTTGCGTGCCTGGTCGGAGATGCTGGTGTTGACCGACGACATCCCCGGGGTGTCGACGACGGTGAGGTTTTGCAGCCGGTCCGATGTCAACGTCACGTCGATGTAGGCGACCTGTTCGCGAGGAACGGACAGTCGTTGCGGGATCATGCCCGATTCGTCCAGTGGCAGGCTTGTGCGAGACCCGTCGCGTTTGACGACGTCCACCCGGTCGGCGGTGCCGTAACGGAACTGAGTGACCAGGCGGGTGCACTCACCAACCTCAGTGGGAGCGACCCGACGACCGATCAACGCGTTGACCAGCGTGGATTTACCCGCCTTGAGGCGACCGGCGATCGCCACCCTCAACGGCTGGCCGATGCGCTGACGCACCCCTTCGATCTCGTGTCGAGCTCGGGGGGAGAGACGGGGCGCCAATTCACCGCACAAAGCGGCTACCCGGGTACTCAATGGGCCTGATGCCATGGTGTGGAGGGCCCAATCGCCGGGGACGGTCAACGACCTGAAACCCGCAGGCGGTGGCCCGACCTCCTTCCTCGCAAGTGACCATCACCGAACAACAACCGACGCTTTCGGCAGGCGATGTGTTGACTGCCGACGCTACCTCACCGCCGCACCCTGTCGACTTACACGTTCAGGGCTATCGGTGTAGCGCTTGGTGCGGATAGACTCAGGCGCGGCAGCCCTCAACCGGTCCTCTGTGACAATTTAAGATGACCGAGTGGGGCATCACCGGTGCTGGACCGGCGGGGTGATATCAGAACACTACGAGTTGCTTGGTGTTCGGCACATCCCGGTTTCGTGCCACGCATGGACCGTCTCCGAGGTCATACGGGAAGGAGTTACGTGCCTCAGACCGCCAGGATCGACGCCGCCTCCCCCGACGGTGGTCGGTCGGAGTCGAACGTCGCCGCGATCGCCCAGACGCTGGCAGAACCCGGCCTGGTCGTGATCACCGGGCCTGCCGGTTGCGGCCGAAGCAGCCTGCTCCAGCAGATCGCCCGCGCCTTCACCGGCCCGGTCTACACCGGCGGCGGCCTGGCCATGTTGCGCACCAACCACGCCCTTGCCCTGTCGCGCGCGGTCAAAGCCGGGCTTCCCGGTCACGATGTGGCCCTGTGCGCGGAGGCGGTCCGTTCCCGCGTCCGAGGCGGCCTCCTTGTTATCGATGACCTTCAATGGTGCGATCCGGTGACGATCGCGGTCTTGCCGCACGTGGCGAAACACTGCCGGATCGTCACCGCACTGCGCACTCCACACCGCCTCCCCGACGCCGCCGTCGAGGCGCTCACCTCCGTGGCGCACCTTCACCCCGTACCACCGCTGGACACACGCAGCGCCATACACCTGGTGCACAACCTCGCCCCCGGCCTCCCCGACGCCGCAGTGGCCGCACTGGTACGCCGCGCCGGCGGGAACCTCCTGGTTTTGACCGCCCTGGCACGAAGCGCTCAACGACAGCCGGCTCGTATCGGCGCCCCACCGACGCACGGTTCACCGGCCGTGCACGCATTGGCCGAGGCGATCGCGGACCTGCCGCGAAGTGAACGGACCGCACTTGCCGCGTTGGGCCTGTTGGGTCGCCCCGCCGCCGTGGGTATGCTCGGTGCCGGAGCCGCCGGGCTGGAAGCGGCCGGGTTCGTCACGGTCACCGACGGTGTGGCTACCGCAACGTCACCTTTTACCGCAGAGGTCGCGGCGGGCCTGCTCGACGCCGACGCGCGCGCGGCACTGCATCGGAAACTGGCCGACCTCGTCGACGACCTGGAGGCGTCTCGGCACCTGGCCGCATGCGGGGATGTCGAGGCCGCGTTGACCAAAGCGAAAGCGGCCGCCGGTGTCACGAACCAGGCGCGTCGCGCCGAGGCGCTGCTGTTCGCGGTGAATCTTCCCGGTGACCACGACGAAAACGACCGGTTGGCTGCAGCGCAAGCCGCACTCGCGGTCGGGCGGCCACGATCGGCTCTGGCGGTGTTGGCGACGGCAACGTCACCGGCGGCAGCGATCATGACCGCCGATTCCCATCTTCACGCGGGAAATCTTGCCGAAGCGAAAGCGGCCGCGGACGCTTTGCCCGACGCGGCGGGGTTGCCACCGGAACTGTCGGCTCAGGTCGACCGGATTCGACTGTTGACCCGAGGCGAAGAGGCGAGCGAGTACTCCACGGAGGTGAGGCGTCGCCACGGGAGGCGCCCCGACCATGCAGGCCTGGCGGCCGCTTTGGCCGCCGCCGATGCCGCCGTGCGGGCACCGGGATGGACGACGTCGTTGGCGGCGGCGGCGGCAACCGCCGGACGAGCCGGTGATTCGCTATCGGCTCGCTGGTGCGCGTGGCTGCTGGTGGAGAACCTCATCAACGACGGTGAGTTGTCTCAAGCCGCCGAGGCGGCGGCGGCTGCGGCTCGCGCCTGTACCACCGACCACGCCTACAGTTGGCAGACCCGGTTTGTGGCGGCTCAGCTGTGGTGTGAGGCGCTGGCGGGAAAAGGGTTGGATTCCACGACCGACCGTGCGGTCGCTTTGCTGGACCACGCGTTGCCGTCGGTGGCGCGTGGCTACACCTCGGCGGCGGCCAGCCTCGCCGAGGCCGATGCCGGTGCGCTTCGTAACGCTCGGTACCGGTTGGCCGGCGCCGGGCCGGTGCCGGAGTCGGTGGCGCAGCTTCTGCGATGGGTGGCTGGAGAAACGGCGTGGTTGGATAATCAGCCGCAGCAGGCGGCCGATATTCCCGACTCGCCGTCGCTGATCGGCGGGTTGGGGCGTATCACCGCGTACTGGGCGGTTCATGACGGTGCCGGCGATATCGGTGCGGTGCAGGAGATTCACACGGGGCTTCCCGAGGCTGCGCAACGGACCATCGATGCGTGGGATGCGGCGGTGACGGGGCATCGGGCCGCGTTCAACGCCGCCGCGGCGTCGTGGCGGGATCTGGTGCGACGGGAACAGGTGCGGTGCCTGCTTGCTGCGGCGGTGCACGCCGACGATTCCGGGGAGGCGGTGTCGTCGCTTGAGGAGGCGGAACGTCTCGCAGACGAGGCGGGGCTTACCGTTTTGGCCGGTCGGGCCAGACAGGGGCTTCGTCGGCACCACATCCGACGCGACCGGCGAGGTCGGCGCGCCGGGGACGAGTTGACCGAGCGGGAACGTCAGGTTCTGGCGATGGTCGCCGACGGGGACCCGACTCGGCGTATTGCCGGTGCTTTGGGCATTACGCGTGAAACAGTCGAAACCCATATCAGAGCAGGAATGCGGAAACTGGGAGCCAAAACCCGTACCGAGGCGGCGGTGCGGGCGGCGGCGATGTCGGAGGGGGGGCCGTAATAAATGGCGGCACCGTTGTACGTGGTTGGTACGGCTGCGGAGGCCACGGCTGTGCTGCGGCGCTTGGCTCGAGGGGGATGGCAAACCAGACAGGGATTCGCGATCACCGACCCCGGTTGGGATGTCAGTGCGGGGAAGGTAGTCCGGTATGGGCGGGTGCCCGATGTCGACACCGGGGCGTTGGCGGTTTTGGCGGCTGCGCGCGGCGCCGGTGTGGTGTGCGTGTGCGACCCCACGTCCCCGGCGGGCCTGGTGCTGTCGGCCGACCTGGGGCGTATCGGGCCCGTCGGAGTCGATCCAGCCCAGGAACCGGCGCCCAAACAGCGACCGGCTGCCGATCTGCCCGTCACCGACGAGCAGGCGGCGTTGTTGACGCGTTTGGCCGACGGTGAGACCATTGCCGCCGCCGCCGAAGCCGAGTTCCTGTCACTTCGGACGGCGAATCGGCGTATCGCGGCGGCACGCAAAGCTTTGGGCGTGGCCACCACGCGGGAGGCCGTCTTGGCTTTCGTGAAACGGCGCCGCTGAGCGTCAATCGGCGTCTGTTGTCGACCGCGCTCGAAACGTTCGCGCGGTCGATAGTGGCCGAAAACGGTCGACGTGGCGAGGCATGACCGGTTCGTCGGGGCGTAGCCGGACGAGGTCGTCGAGGATGCGTGAGCTCATGCGTTCGGCGGCCACGCGTGCCGAACGAGGGGAGTCGGTAGGCAGGTCGGACAGGTCGACGGGCTCACCAAAATGCACCTTGGCCACCGGTCGACGCCAGATCGCGCTGATGAGTGTGGCCGCCATGTGCCCGGGTCGGTCGTAGGCCATGATTTCGTGTGCTCCCCATTGAGCCACGGGCACCACGGGGGCGCCGGTGGCCAAGGCCAGGCGCGCTGCACCGGTTTTGGCGCGTTCGGGCCACATGCCCGGGTCGAGGGTGATGCGGCCTTCGGGGTAGAGCACGACGACGGAGCCGTCGTTGAGAGCATCGCCGGCGCGCTGGAGAGCGCCGGTGACGGTGTGCGACCCGCGGTCGACGCGGATGTGGCCGCTGCGTCGCATGATCGCCCCGAATACGGGTGCGCGGAACAGTCCGGCGGTGGCGAGGAACCTGGGTGCCGCGCCGATGCGTGCGCAAGCGGCGATGAGGGTGAAGGGGTCAAAGGTGCCGATGTGATTTGACACGAGGACGACCGGTCCGTTGACCAGGTGTTCCGGCAGTGTGCCGGTGACGCGGAGTCGGCAGAAGAGGGGGACGAGAAGGCGCAGGGTGCGCAGGAGGAACCTCCAGAGGGGCGGCACCCCGTACGTTCTACGTACTGTAGAATCTTCTACATCATGTAGATGATCTTGTCGGTTACCGGGTGGGGAGGTACCCATGGACGTCCTCGATGTCTCGCGTTGGCAATTCGCCATCACCACCGTTTACCACTTTCTCTTCGTCCCCCTCACCATCGGACTGGCCTTCCTCGTCGCCGGACTGCAAACCGCCTGGCACCGCACCGGCAACGACAACTGGCTCCGCCTGACCAAGTTCTTCGGCAAGCTCTTCCTTATCAACTTCGCCATGGGCATCGTCACCGGCATCGTCCAGGAATTCCAATTCGGCATGAACTGGTCGGCCTACTCCACCTTCATCGGCGACATATTCGGTGCACCCCTGGCCATCGAAGGCCTGGCCGCCTTCTTCGTCGAATCCACCTTCCTCGGGCTCTGGGTCTTCGGTTGGGACAAAATCGGTAAACGCATGCACCTGGCGTGCATCTGGATCGCCGCAACAGCCTCGGCAGCCTCCGCCTACTTCATTCTCGTCGCCAACTCCTTCATGCAATGGCCCACCGGCCACCGCATCAACCCACAGACCGGACGCGTCGAACTGGTCGACCTCGCAGCCCTGTTGGGCAACAAAGTCGCAGCCATCACCTTCCCACACACCATCGCCGCCTGCTTCCTCACCGCGGGCGCCTTCGTCACCGCCGTTGCCGTGTGGCACATCACCCGAGGAACACCCAGCGCCGACACCTTCCGGCCCGCGGTCAAACTCGGCGCCACCACCGCCCTCATCGCCTCCATCGCCCTCATCGTCACCGGCGACATCCAAGGCAAAATCATGACCGACGTCCAGCCGATGAAAATGGCCGCAGCCGAAGCACTCTACGAAACCGAACAGCCTGCGCCGTTCTCCGTCATCACCATCGGGAGCCTCGACGGCACCGAAGAAGTCTTCTCCGTCAAAATTCCCGGCCTACTGTCGTGGCTGGGAACCGGGGACGCCACCGCGACCGTCGTCGGCATCAACGACCTGCAAGACCAATACACCGCCCTATACGGTCCGGGAGACTATCGCCCCAACATCCCCCTGGTTTACTGGTCGTTTCGCGCCATGGTCGGCCTCGGAATGGCCACCGCCCTCACCGCGGCCGCAGCCTTGTGGATGACTCGCCGCGGCAACACACCCGACTTGGCAAGACCCGTCACCCGATTGCTTGTCATCACCGTCATCACCGCACCAATGCTCGCACTGGCCGCAAGTTCCTTCGGATGGATCTTCACGGAAACAGGACGACAGCCCTGGATTGTGTTCACCCTCCTCAAAACCGCCGACGGCGTCTCCCCGGCGGTCACCCTCGCCGAGGTTCTGACCTCCCTGACGGTGTTCACGCTCCTCTACGCCGTCACCGCGGCCATCGAAGTCGCCCTGCTGCTGCGGTACATCAAAACCGGCCTCTCCGAACCCGACCGCGACATGGCCTATTAGGAGATCACCATGGACCTTCCGACACTGTGGTTCATCATCATCGCGTTCTTCTGGACCGGATACTTCGTCCTCGAGGGATTCGACTTCGGGGTCGGCACGCTACTGCACACCATCGCCCCCGACACCAAAGCCCGCACCACCATGCTGCGCACCATCGCCCCGGTATGGGACGGCAACGAGGTATGGCTCATCGTCGCAGCCGGAGCCACCTTCGCGGCATTCCCCGCCTGGTACGCCACCCTCTTCAGCGCGTTCTATCTTCCGATGCTGCTCATCCTCGTCGCCCTCATCATCCGCGCCCTTGGACTTGAATACCGCAACAAACACACCGACCCCACCTGGAGACGCCGCTGGGACCTGGCCATCACCATCGGATCCATCGCACCCGCCGCAACCTGGGGACTGGTCATTGCGAACATGACCAACGGAATCCCGATCAACGCCGACGGCGTTTACACCGGCACCACCCTCGACCTTTTCGGCCCCTACGCGCTCCTGGGAGCCGCCACGACAACCATCCTGTTCAGCGCACACGGCGCCGTCTTCACCGCACTTAAAACCACCAGCACACTACGAACCCGGGCCATCTCGGCAGCCGATATCCTCGCCCCGCTCGCGTTCCCCGTCGCCGCCGTTTTTCTGGCCTGGACCGCCATTCGCGCCGACGACACCGTCGTCTTTGGTCTCGCACTGACCGCGATCGCAGTGTTGGGTGCAGCCGTTGCCGCCAACAAAAAACGACGCGAAGGCTGGGCTTTCGCCGCCACTTCCGTGGCCATCGCCGCCACCGTCGCCGTCCAATTCACGGCGGCCTTCCCCGCCGTGATGCCGTCGAGTCTTGCCCCCGAGTGGAGTCTGACGGTCGCATCGGCGGCATCAAGCCCCTACACTCTTACGGTGATGACCGTCGTCGCGCTCATCGTGACCCCGATGGTTCTTGCCTACCAAGCCTGGACCTACTGGGTGTTTCGTCAACGTCTGACACAAGAACCGGTCGGAGTCGCCGACGGAGCACAATACCCCGTCGGCGAACCCGATTACTCCAACTCGGCGAGTCGGGCCTCGACCGCAGCCAGCTCTTGACGCAGCCGTTCGGCCTCGTCGGCGGCCTGCTGCCGCTGCTGGTCCACAATGTCTTCAACGACGGCGGCAACAGCCGGAGAATCCAACGACCGCACCATCTCCACCGCGGTGGTCGGTTTCACCGGCACCGGCTTGGCGATCACCTTGGCTCCCTTGGAAGCCTGCACCGACCATTCACCGTCACGCCACAACAGCGTCACGCTCAACTCCGGTCCCGCCTTCTTGCTTGCCGCGCGTTTCCGCGGCGGGGGAGCCGGAGCCTCTCGCGGTGCGGTGGCCTGAACAGGCACACCAGGTTGATCGTTCACAGAGACAGACTCCTTACTCCGAACCTTGTCACTTTTGTCACCATTGTTGCCTTCGGTCAACAACGGAGGACCCGAAGGGCCCTCCGCACCCGCCGGCTCCGGAGCCGGAGCGGCCTTCTTGCGGCTGAACTCGCCACGATGAGGCAATCGCACCTCACCGGGAGAGAACGGCAACTCATCATGACCGAAACGCACGACCACGAAATCACCCTCGTGCGGCTCGTCCAACCGCGCCACCTTGCCGGTCTTACCGGCCACTTGACCGGCGGCCTCGGTGAACACCACCCTCGGATGCTTCCCGGCCGCCAACGTCTCCGTCAAGGTGGCCACATCCGATTGCGACAAACCCATCCTCGCAACCTCCTTACTTCACAGCACACGGAAACACCGCGCGTCACACTCATACCAGCCCCCTACGACACCGTGCGCCGCGGCCAACCCTCGACGATTCCACCGGGAATCACATCGGCCGGTTCATAAGGAGAACGGGTCAACACGAACGTTCCCACATCCAAATGCGACACTTCTCCGTCATCGCGGCGAACCACTCTCAGCAACTCGGCGGTGAAGTACTGGCCGTCGCCGCGCCACACATCGTCACCGACGCGACGAAACCGCGCCGAAGGCATCATGCCCGAGACACCTTCAAGCCTCAACGCCCCATCCGCCTCCACCCGCATGACACCTACCGATGTGCCCCAAAACCACTGCCCGGTCAACGCCAACGCATCAGCGTCCACAGCCTCGACCGGCCTCCACGGCTTCCGCCGCGCAGGCTCACACTCCTCAAACACCTCCCACAACCGCAGCCCCCCAGGCGCCCCCGGCGACGCCGTGGTCGCGTTACTCAACCAGACGACACCCGTGCCCGACACCGGCGCCACCCACAGGCCCGCCTGAAAACCCGGCATCGAACCACCATGCCCAACAAAACGCTCACCTTGATGACGACGCAACTGCAACCCCAAACCCGAAGCCGAATCCCATGACGACCCATCGGACACCGCCTGCGGCTCCCACATCTGCGTGACCACCTCATCGGGCAGGATCCCGCCAAAACCCCCGCCCAAAAACCGTGTCCACACAGCCAAATCCGTCACCGTCGACCACAGCTGACCCGCCGGCGCCATCCACCCGGTCTCCACCACCCGTTCCGACATCAACACATCCGCATACGGGTGCACAGCCCAACCCCGAACCGACTCCGCCGACGGCACCAGGGACGTACGGCTCATACCCAACGGGCGCAACACTTCGTCGTCCAAGACCTCGAACCAGGCGCCCCCACGCACCTTCTCCACCAGCTCACCCAACACCCCGAACCCCAAGTTGGAGTAATGATGGCCACGACCCGCACGATCGACCACCTGATCCCTCGACCACAACCGCCGCATCCGGTCACCGTCGACACCCTCCGACCGCTCCCACCAGGACCCAGGCGGCTCCGCCGACAAACCACCGGTATGCGTCAACAACTGCTGCACAGTGCGGTCACCAAACGGTGTATCCGTGATAAACCGATCCACCCGGTCGTCCAACCGGACGAGCCCCTCACACCACAAACGCAACACCAACACCGCCACAAACGTCTTGGTAATCGAACCGATGCGGTACTGGACATCAGGGCCGGGACGAACATCACCCGAAACCCCACCCACGCCTCCACACCACGCCAAATCCCCGCCACGCACCACACCCGCCGACACCGACGGCACTCGACCCAACGCCTGCATCTGCCCCAACACCGCATCAAGCCGCTCGGCTGTGGACGAACGAACCTCATAAGCACACATGCGCCACACCCTAACGGCCGCCACCGAAGAAGACCGCCGTCACCTGGGACACTGGCTAACGTGATCACCACCGCGAAATACGAAGACATCGCCCACATCATCAAAACCATCGCCGACGCCGAAATACTCACCAGATTTCGGACCCTGACCGACAGCGACATCGCCGAAAAACGCCCCGGCGACCTCGTCACCACCGCCGACCGCGTCGCCGAAGAACGCCTCACCGAAGCTCTCGAAAAATTTCTACCCGGCTCGGTAACCGTGGGGGAGGAAGCCGTCTCAGGTAACCCCGACATCCTCAAAAAACTCTCCGGAACAGCGCCCGTCTGGGTGGTCGACCCCGTCGACGGAACCTCAAATTTCGTGGCCGGCGTGCCCGACTACGCCTGCCTTGTATCACTGGCGGTCAACGGACACACCACCGCCTCGTGGATCTACGCCCCATCACTTAAACTCACCGCCGGAGCCCTAACCGGCACCGGAGCCTGGATCAACGGGACACCACACACGCTGACCACCCGCCCCGACAACAACCGGCTCGACATCGTCACCACACACCGCAACTACATCGACGGCCACGAACCCCTTATCGCCAAACTCCACCGCGACGACATCACCACCACCGACTGCCGAGCCGCCGGCCTCACCTACGTCGACCTCGCCCAAGGCCAACACGACGCACTCGTCTACACCTGGGAGAACCCCTGGGACCACGCCGCCGGCCTGCACCTGTACCAAACCTGCGGAGGCGACAACGCCACCATCGACGGCCGACCATTCAACCTCGCAGGCGGAAACACGCTACCGTTCATCGTCGCCACCGAACCGATCATCAACCGTCTCACCCACATCCTCACCACGTGACCGCAACCGCCGCAACGACACATACACCGAGTTCGCGCGCGCAGCCTCCCTCAACTCCCGAGCCGTCGCCTTGATATACCCCTGCGACGACTGCAACGACCGATGACCCAACAACTCCATCACCTCCACCGCAGAAGCCCCCGACTGGCCCAACCGCGTCGCAAACGTGTGCCGCAACGCATGCACCAACGCACCACGCTCCACCTGATCCGACACACCCGCCACCCGATAACACTGACGCACCAGATATTGCAACTGGTTACGCGACAGCACCACCCCCCGATGATCCACGAACAAAGGATCACCGGACCGGCCCCCACACCCCAACCGCACCTCACGAGAAAACGCGTAATCCTCCAACAACAGCTCAAGCTCCGGCTCCACCGGCAGCACCCGATCCGCATCCCCCTTACCGCCACGCACCCGCAACCTCCGCTCACCGACGGGTCCGGCAACATCACCCACTGTCAAACCCAACAGCTCACTACTCCGCACCCCCGTCAACAGCAATACCGCCAATACCGCAACATCACGCTGTGGCCACGGATGCCGTCCGCCGCGCGCACCCGACGCCACCGCGGTCAACAACCGCTCAGCGGCATCCTCGCCCTTGAGCGGTTTGGGAGAGCCGTTGACCGGCCTGGGCTTGGCCACCGCCGACATCGGATTCCCCGCCACGATCTGCTCACCCACCAAAAACCCGAAGAACGCATTCCACACCGACCACGCACGCGCAATCGACGACTTCGCGCGAGATTGAGCAAAACGGGCGAACGCCACTCGCAGAACCTTCGCCTCCAGATCAATGCACTGCAGCTGCTCCACACCGATCCCCACCACTTCGGCAGCATGTCTCCCCACCGCATCCAAATCACGCCGATACGCGGCCACCGTGTGCGGTGAGTCCTTCTTGGGTGCCCGCGAAACGAAAAAAGCCTCCATTGCAGCCTGGAAATCCAACCCCAACCTCCAACAACACAACCGACCACATCTGACAGCAGTATCCATTCTCGGTGTGACGCGACAGCACCCCCAAGGCGCACATACGAACCACACGGCAGGGGAGCAGAGCCACCGGCACCATGCCACCCCGCCGACGGTGAACAAAAAACGCACACGCCACCGTCGAATGCGACGCAGAAGCCACAACCCCACGCCCCCACCCGCCGACGACTAAGTAGACACGGCCGCACCCTCCAACCGCAACAACCACCGTTTCCGATCAACCCCGCCGGCGTAACCGGTCAAGGAACCCGATGCGCCCACCACACGGTGGCAGGGAACGACGATCGAGAGACGGTTACGTCCATTGGCCGCACCGACAGCTCGAATCGCGGTCGGAGAACCGATCATCTCCGCCAACCGCCCATACGACACCGTCTGTCCATAATCGAGCTCACTCAGGGCGTTCCACACCCGCAGCTGGAACGGAGTACCACTCAACCCGATCGCGACATCGAACTTCCGCAACCTACCGGCAAAATACTCGTCCAACTGCTCAACAACCTCACCAAGACAATCATCGTCACGAACACCAAAAGTCATCTTGTCCGGCCTATGCCGCTGGCTCTCCTGGTACAAACCGACCAAGACCGCCTCCTCCGATACCAACGTCAATGGACCCAACGGCGAATCGACAACCCGAAATCTGCGCTCCACAACACCACTCCTTTCGATATAAGAAAACAACATCCGAATCCGGCAGCCGGTTAACCTCATGTCCACCCGACGCCCACAAATACTGCACCGCATACGCACGCCACGGACGCCACCGCCGCGATCTGCGCTCCAAAGCCGACACCGACGTCGGCAACCCCACATACGCGGCCGCGGTCTTCACACCAAGATCCGTCGGCAAAAACGCATCCGGATCGCCCAACGCCCGCATGGCGATCGTCTCCACCGTCCACGGCCCAACCCCCGGCAGCGCCCGCAACAAAAAACGAGCTTCATCCCAGTCACAGCCGGGGCCCAACTCCAACCCACCACCGGTTACCGCTTCCGCCAAAGTCTTCACCGTGTCACGACGTACCGACGGCATCGCCAACACCGCGGTCAGATCCGCACTGCACAACGTTTCCATAGACGGGAACAGTTTCCCCAGGCCGCCACCGGGATCGTCGACGCTATCGCCCAACGCCGCCACCAAACGACCCGCATGGGTACGCGCCGCACGCGTCGACACCTGCTGACCCAACACCACACGAACCGCAAACTCCGAAGCATCCACCGTCCGTGGGACGCGACGCCCAGGGGACCGTGCCACCAGGGGAGCCAGGAGAACATCGTCCGACAACAGCACATCCACCGCCGCCGGGTCGGCGTCAAGGTCCAACAGCCACCGACACCTGCTGATCGCACCGGTCAGGTCACGATGATCGTTCAACCACAGCGAACACTCCACATGATCACTTAGCGGACGTAGCGAGACGACCGCGGGACCATGCGGCAAACGCATCGTCCGGCGGTACGCGCCACCACGCCATTCCTCGACACCGGGAACCGCCGTGGCCACCAAATGCCCGAACAGATTGCTTGGAGACAGCGGTCGCCGAAACGGCAAACGTAGCCGCAACACGCCCCCGCCGGGCACCACGGCATTCCCGCTGGCGCGTTCCCGAAGCTGCGAAGGCGGCAACGCAAACACCTCCAATACCGTTTCGTTGAACGTCCGTATGCTGGCAAATCCCGCAGCAAACGCCACTTGCCCCATCGGCAACGATGTTGTCTCGATCAGAATTCGAGCCGTTTGCGCACGTTGTGCACGGGCCAAAGCCAACGGCCCGGCACCCACCTCTGCCCGCAACAACCGCTCTATCTGCCGAATGCTGTAACCCAGTTTTCTCGCCAACCCCGACACCCCCTCGCGGTCGACGACCCCGTCGGCGATCAGTCGCATGGCACGGGCCACGACATCGGCTCGCATATTCCACTGCGGCGAACCCGGAGAAGCATCCGGTCGACACCGTTTGCATGCACGAAAACCCGCCCGCTGCGCTGCTGCGGCAGTGGGGAAGAAGCTCATGTTCACAGGCTTGGGCGAAACAGCCGGACATGAGGGTCGACAGTAGATTCCGGTGGTGTGCACAGCCGTAAAAAACCAACCGTCAAACCGTGCATCTTTTGACTGGACAGCTCTCACACAGCGTTCGGTGTCCTCGTGCATGGGGTCAAGCCTGCCCCGCGGCCGTCCCATTGGCTAGCGGAAAAACGACATGTTGTTGGCTGCGGGGGAACGCTGTCGACAGCGCTTGACGTGTCGAATTTGTGGGCGGTGATGACAACGACCGATAAACCCGGTGATGCGGAACCCGGTGCCCGTTTCCGTTATGGTCCGTGCCTCGACGATGCCGGAATCCACTGGGTTCCCGCCGCATACGGTACCGCGAGCCAAGTCGCTCGTCGAAACATCGAGAAATCCTGGGCGTGTCGCCTTCGCGGGGGTGACGTTTTTGAGGGCGCAGCGGTATCGGCGGGGGATGACCACCCTGCAATTCCGGTCGGGTGGCCTGCGACGGGGGAGGGAAGAAGATGGTGACGACGGAGAAGTCTTGATATCCAGGGGCTTGCGGTGTACCAGAGGAGAACAGGCGTGCCGGTGTAGAACGGACAGGCGTTTTCTTGCCGCAGCCGCGGCAGATGCGGCACGACACGAACCGTGAATTCCGCATAACACTTATTATGCTTAATTCTGGTGAGATTGCGAATACGGCCGACGGGCTAACCGGCGGTCATCTGTGATGAATCCGCGCCATAAACACTGCACGTATTTGGTCGTCGCGCCCTC
>DXGR01000149.1 GCA_019113825.1 Candidatus Stackebrandtia excrementipullorum
CGATTATTGACGACGGTTCATCGACTCCTGCAAGGCCCGACGGGCCTCAGCGCGGGCCTGATCCTCGGTGGCCCTGCGGACCTTGGTACGAGTACGGGCGGCCGACGAGGTGGAAGCTGCAGACATGGTGCTCTCCTAGCACGAAAAGATCGGGTTTCTGTGTGGTCTTGTCCGTCGCCGTGGTTGCCGGCTCGCGGTTGGCGAGGAACCTCGAAGCGACCGAGGGGAGAGCCGATGCATGAGATCGTCACAATCCGACTCCCCGCGCTGCCGTTGACCGGCAGCGGACCGACGCGTCAGAACACCGCGGCGGGGAGTCGGCCTGTTGGTTCAGGTCCCGCCGCGGCTGGGAAGAATAAGTACGAAACGCATCACCGACCACACTAACGCCATTCCCGAATACTGCTTAAGTCTTCCCATATTTCGAGACAGGAGTTTGATGATGATTGCCGGAGTGACGGTCGGACACTGGACCGACGCCGAAGCCAAGACCGGATGCACCGTCGTTCTTTTCCCGGAAGGCACAACCGCCTCAGCGGAAGTCCGTGGTGGCGCACCCGCAAGCCGCGAACTCGAACTGCTCGCACCGTATCGCAGCGTGCAGCACATCGACGCCGTCGTCCTGACCGGCGGGTCGGCATTCGGATTGGCAAGTGCCGACGGAGTCATGAGGTTTTGTGAAGAAGCCGGCCGCGGCGTACCCACCCCGGCGGGGCGGGTCCCGATCGTTCCCACCCTGGGGCTGTACGACCTGGCCGTCGGGGACGCCACTGTGCGCCCCGGCCCCGAAGCCGGCTATCTCGCAGCCGACGCCGCCACCGCCGGTGCGCTCGAAACCGGTGCGGTCGGCGCGGGAACCGGCGCGACCGTGTCCAAACTCCGCGGCCTCGACCATGTCAAACCCGGCGGGATCGCGGTGGCCACCACACGTGCCGGAGACATCGACGTCCAGGCGATGGTGGCGGTCAACGCGTTGGGCGACATCGACGTCGACGGGAGCGGCGTCGACCTGGGGCACGCCCCTGAGAACGGACATGACAACTGGTTCGCCAACACCACCATCGGCGTAATCGTCACCAACGCCACACTCGACAAGGTGGGTTGCCTCCACGCCGCCCAGGGCGCTCACGACGGGCTGGCCAGGGCAATCACACCGCCACACCTGAGCCATGACGGCGACGCGTTCATCGCCGCGGCCACCGGCGCCGTCGAGATACCGGCGACCGTCGGCACCGATCTGGTCCGGACGTTGGCGCTGCAGGCGACGATGCGGGCCATCCGATCATTGGCGACACTGTGAGGCGGCTCAACGGAGCGACAGCAGAGAAGGCCGGTCGGTTATCTTTCGGCTCCGACGATCGCCCACTTGCCGGACCTCGTCCTCAGCAATAGCGCCAGCAGACGAACCACGATGAACGCCGTCAAACCGGCCCAGATGCCACCGAGCCCACCGTCGAAGGCATAGGTGAGCCAGATCAGCGGAAGGAACCCGATCAGGGCCGCCAGAATGGTCATGTTTCTCATGAAGGCGACGTCACCGGCGCCGATGAAGACACCGTCAAGGGCGAATACGACACCGGCCAGCGGCAACATTCCTATGAACCACGGCCAGAGAATGGCCGCCTGATCGGCCACCGCGGGGTCGGACGAGAAAAGCCCGGGGAGGAAGGGCGCACCCACGGCCACCGCTGCGGCGAAGGCTGCGCCGTAGCCGAGACCGATCCAGCCGATACGGCGCGCCGTGGATGTGGCACGCTCGACGTCACCACGCCCGAGTTCGGCACCGACCAGAGCTTGCGCCGCGATCGCCACCGCGTCGAGTGCGAGCGCGGCGAAGAACCACAGCTGTAGGCCGATTTGGTGGGCTGCCAAAGATGCCGCGCCGAAACGTGCCGCCACCGCGGCCGCCGAAATGAAACACAGTTGGAAGGCTCCGCCACGGATGACGAGGTCACGGCTGAGGGAAAGCTGACGTCGGATGACCCGGCCGCGCGGACGCAGGGAAACGCCTTCGGTGGCCAGGGCTCGGATGAACAGGACCCCGGAAACCGATTGTGCCGCGACGTTGGCTATCGCGGAACCGATGAGCCCCAACCCGACCGGGTAAACGAGGATCGGGGTGAGAATGGCGGAGCCGATGAAGGCGGTCAACACGATGTACATGGGGCGCCTGGTGTCCTGGACTCCACGCATCCATCCTTGACCGGCCATGGCCAACAACAGAAACGGAGCCCCGAAAATGGCGATGCGCAGCCATGATTCGGCTGCTTGAGCGATCTCGTGTCCGTCGGCGCCGCCTCCGGCGAGAGCCCGCGTGATCGGCCCCGCGAAAAGCTGAACAACGAGAATCATCAGCCCGCCGCCCAGAACCGCCAGCCAGGAGCCCTGCACACCTTCGGCGACGGCTTCGCGGCGCTGCCCCGCTCCGTATCGGCGTGCGACGCGCCCCGTGGTGCCGTAGGCGAGGACCACCCCGATCCAACCGACGACGGCCATGATTCCGGCGCCCAGAGCGAGCGCGGCCAGCGGGACCCGGCCGAGATGCCCGACAACGGCGGTGTCGACGAGCAGGTACATGGGCTCCGCCGCCAGCACGACCAGTGCCGGCAGCGCGAGCGCGGTTATTCGTTTCAGACTGGCCGAGTTGGCCGACGAGGCTTGGGCCGCAGTGCGCACAGACATCATCGTGGCATATCCACGTAATGTGCCGCGACAGACTGAGACCTTACTCATCGGCCGATCCCGCGTCAGCCCTCGACGTCGTCGTCCTTTTTAGTCTCTTTGTACGGGTTGGGCTCCTGCGCGTAGCTGGCACCCGCGGCAAGTTGGTTCACCCGGGCGTCCGCATCCGCAGCCTTGGCCAACAGTTCGTCAATGTGGTTGACCTGGTCGGGAAGCTGGTCGGCCACAAAAGTCAGGGAGGGCGAATGCCTGAGCCCCAACGCCTTGCCGACGCTGGAACGCAGCAAGCCCTTGGCGCTGTCCAAGGCCGCTGCGCTGGCGGCGCGTTCCTCGTCATCGCCGAACACGGTGTAGAAGACCTTTGCCTCCCTGAAGTCGGGAGTCAGCTTGGCGTCTGTGACGGTGACCATGCCGAGCCGGGGGTCCTTTACATGCTGGCGAATCGCCGTGGCCGTCAGCTCCTTGAGCCGCCCTGCCAGCCTGCGCGCCTTTGCCGCATCACTCATGGTGACCCACCTTTCTAGTCATCCTTGCCGTAAACGCGACGCCGCGCACTGAGAAGTTCTATCTCGGGGCGGTCCGCGACCAGCTTCTCGCAATTGTCCAAGATTTCCTGGACGTGCGAATGTTCTCCGGAGACCACCGCGACACCGACTTCGCTGCGGCCGTACAGGTCGATCGACCCGACCTCGGCCGCCGACACGTCGAGCCGTCGCAGCGCCGCCACGATCGGCCTCACATAGGAACGCTTCGCCTTGAGCGAACGGGAATCACCCGGCAGAAGCATATCGAAGACAGCGGTACCGGTAAACACGAATACAGCCTACGCCCTGGGTGTGACGTCGCACCAAACGCGCCGCGTGTACCGCCGCCCACGTCGCCTTTCTCCCACCATCGGGACTTGGCACGGGCGGCGGCTATGCCCACGCTCAACCCGACCGCCGCCGTCACGCCCGCGGCGGTCAGGCCCGGCCAAATGTCGGCGAAGGTGTAGTCGCCGGCGAATACGGCTCGTTCGGTTTCCACGATGTAAGTGAGCGGGTTGAAGGCGGAAACGGCCTTCGTCCAGCCCGGCCCCTCCTCAAGGGGAGGCATCATGCCCGACAGATCAACAGCGGAAACAGCAGCGTTCGCCGGACGCCCCAGAACAGCCATTCCTTTCCTTCTGCGGCCAAAGCCAACGCGTATGACAACGCCCCGATGCCGCCCCCGAGGATCGCCGGAATCAGCAGACCGACGAGGGCGCCCACCGGGTGTGGCCGGAAACCGAAAGGCAGCATGATGACGATGACCAGGACCGTCTGGGCCACAAGAGGCGCGATCTCCTTAAGGGACTTTCCCACCATGATCGCCGAACGGCCCGGTGGGGCGAGGAGCATGCGTTCGTATGAACCGGTGCTCATCTCGCACTGGAGGTTGGAGCCGGTCATGGCGGTGCCGAACAGCGTGACCATGACGATGGTGCCGGGGACGAACCACTGCCACAAGGATTCTCCGGGACCGGACGCGTGTGAATCACAAAGAACCTGCGTTACCAAAATTTGAGTAACGATGGATGCCACAGCCCGCAGCGGCACTATACAAACTTGAGCACTTCTCCCCAAAGGCGGAACGCCGCACAATCGTCTTGCAGACGACGATTCGATGCCATATGATGTCGTTATGACATCACTCGAGTCTTCGATGGCGGCAGTCTTTGCCGACCGGAACGAGCCCGCAACCCTCCCGAGCGCTTCCATCGCCGTACTCGACGACAACGGACTGACTCAAAAATCCTTTAATAGCAGCCCAAACACCAAGTTTCAGGCTGCTTCCATCAGCAAGCCGGTAGCCGCACTGGCGACGCTACGACTCGTCGCCGAAGACATCATCGGGCTCGATGATGACGTCAACGAGCACCTGAAATCGTGGCGTATACCGGAAACACACGGCTATCAAGCGCGTATAACGATCCGGCAGCTCCTCTCACACAGCTCGGCTTTGACCGTGCACGGCCTGCCCGGATACGCACACGACCAGCCGATCCCGACCCTCCCACAGATACTGGACGGCGCGCCACCGGCAAACTCGCCGGCTGTCCGGCTCGACGGCATACCGGGCTTGACCTTCCGGTACTCCGGAGGCGGATACGTGGTCTTGCAACAGCTGTTGGAGGACGTGACGGCGGGACCGTATGCCGCGTTGGTGGAGGAACTGGTGTTCAAACCCTGCAACATGACCGGCGCCACCTTCGACCAACCTCACGGGGACACCGCCGCGACGTCCCACATCGGCGCCACGCCCACCGTCGGCGGCTGGCACCGTTACCCCGAGCAGGCCGCCGCCGGTATGTGGTGCACCCCCACCGACCTGGTCAACCTCCTCGCCTCGATACGCGAAGCCGCCGACCGCGAGACCGCGCTTCTACCATCCGATCTGGCCACCGAGATGCTGACTCCGGTCGTACCGGGCATGGGGCTCGGCATGTTCCTGTTCCCCGACGCGGCCATGGAACATTTCGGCCACACCGGAGGCAACCACGGCTACGGCTGTATCGCTCTCGCTGCACGACATGGAGTCCACGCCACCGCCGTGATGACCAACGGAGACGACGCGGCCGTGTTCTGCCGGGACATGACCGACACCATCATGGACGTCACCGGCTGGCCGCATACACGGCCGCAGCGGGACAAAAACAAGAGCGTCGACTGGAGCGAACGGTACGGTGGGCGCTACCGGCTCCCGTCGGGTGACGTCGTCACCATCGGCCAAACCGAAACCCACACGAGCGAGTTCTTCGCACCCCGACACCTGTCGGTCTCCGGCCAACCGCCGTTGCCGCTGGAAGTCGTCAATGAACGGTTGTGCCGGGTAATTCCTCTGCGAACCGACGTCGTCTTCGACCTGGCCGACGACGGCACGGCGATCGGCTTGACGATCCGGCAACGCGGCGAAGAGGTCAAGGCCGACCGAGTGGACGACGCTTAACAGCCGTCTGCGTACTCCGTTCGTGGTGAGCGGCCGTTCGGCTCGACGCATGAGGCCCCTTCGACGGCACCGCGAAACGCCGCCCCAATACGGTGAAACAGAGCAGGGTTTAACCCTCGCAGGGTTGTTTCAACAACGTCAGGGGGGCACGTCCGGGAGACCCGCCTCATCGTTTTCGATCTCTACGACCTTGACCCGACGTTCTCGTGCGTCAATGCAAAGGGAGACGGTCTCGCCGGGATTCGATCACCGCCCGAGCCGACGCCGGTTCGGGCGATGATCGTTCCGCTGACAGTGGACCGATCCCCGTCGAGGTAGCGGGCTTTGACGTTAGAGGCCACCTTGACCTTGAGGCCCTCCCGTACCGGTGGGGCACTGTGCCCAACACGGACGGACTAGGCAGCGGTACTCGGCACAGATTCCCGCTGCCGGGGAGGTTTCACCTTCGGCGTCTTCTCACCCGACGATGCGGCAATCGTGTTTCATTGTCCTGCTGCACGTCAGCCAACCGACGCTCGATGGCCGCCCTGATCTTGGCAGCCTCGGCAGCGGGGTCGTCGAACCAATTCGTGGACCGGGCCCGGTGAAGCCGCCATCCCGGTCTTTCCAAGTTCTCCTGGCGCAACCGGTCGCGGTCACGTGTGGATTTGGCGGAGCGGTGGTTGGCACCGTCGCGTTCGTCTCCCAACAGGTAGCCGTGTGGCCATGTGGGGTTTTAACTCCGATGTCGATGAGATAACCGTCGACTCCTACCTGGGAAACCGGCTCGCACCCCATCGAACGGACCTGCCGAGCCACGTACTTTTCAAACGGTAAATCGTGGGAACGACCGATCGCCGTGCCCGACTCGATCCGGCCGGTCTTGGAGTATTCGAACCATCTCTTCGACATGTATGCGCCGGGATTTCCGTCGGCCTCGGCATTGCCGACGACACGACCGGGGACAGGCGGGTCACCGTCCCTCGCTGTTCGTCGAGCCCGGGGTGCCGAACGCACCGGAATCATCATCGATCATGGTGTACCGACCGTTCTCCAGACGTTCGATCAGACCTCGCGTCCAGACGATACCGCTGTCTGCGGCGGCAACCCACAGTCCGAAGAGTTCACCGATATGTGCGGGTTCGACGTCGTCGACGGCCTGAGCTTCTCGTCCCGCTGTGCCTGCAAAGCGGTGAGACGTTCACGGAGCAACTCCACCACTTCGGCCCGTGGCAGAGCGTTGAAAAACGCCAATGCGGCGGCGAAAGTGTGGGGCCGATGCTCCGGCTGAGCCAAGGCGATGCGCATGCGGCGCAGAAACTCGGCATCGCCTTCGGGGGTGATCGTGTAGTCGACGCGCCACGAGGATGCGTCGGCCACGCGCTGGATCAGGAACCCCTGGTTGTGCCATCTGCCGCAGCGCATGGTAGATCGAGCCCCATTTGACATTGGCGAAGTCATGCGCCTTCCACGACAGGAACTCCTACTGGATCAGATATCCGTGAGCGGTCCCGTGAATACGGACCGCCCCGAACACAAGCAACCTGGTCGCTGACATTCCCAGCCTTTCCACCGACGGCCGTATAGAGGTTACGAACACATCCACGCGTAAAAACACCGTGTCGTGTCCGGTCTAGGAGTTTCCGGTTCCCCACGGGTGCGCCGACGACGTCTCCCGGTCCGGAGTCGTACCGGCGCGGCGCGCACCCGAGCGAGGCGAGAACGGTCACCATCGACGGGCGGGTGTGGTCCGGCGTCGATAGTGGCAATGCAGGGTTCGCATCCGCGAACTCACCGAAACGGTTACCGCACCGGCGTCCGCATACCGCCGTGTCCGGGCGGGCGGCGGCCACGATCACTGTTTGCCGGTGACTTTTCACAGGATAAACCGCCGACACCGTGTCGGCCGAAAAGGGGGAGCGATGAGGATCGACGTCATCGGTGTACTGGTCGACGACCAGGACAAGGCCGTCCGCTTCTACACCGAGAAGCTGGGATTCACGGTGCGGCAGGACGTGGCGGTGGGTGAGGCACGCTGGCTCAGTGTCGGTTCGTCGGAACAACCCGACGGCCCACAACTGCTGTTGGAGCCCCGCGACAATCCGAACGCCACCATCGAGGGGCAGCCGGCAGCCCATCGGTATCAGCAGGCGCTGTATGAGGCGGGCATTCCCTTCACTATGTTCACTGTGAACAATATCGCTGCCGAGTATCGTCGACTGACCGGCGCGGGAGTCGCCTTCGTCGGAAATCTGGTCGAGGTCCCCGGCGGAAAGACGGCGGTCTTCGACGACACCTGCGGCAACCTCATAGCGATCATGGAAGTGACCGAATGAGGGACAACCGCCTGGAAAAGCGCGTCGAGTTCGACGCCACGGTCGGTCAGGTGTGGGAGGCGGTGTCGACCGGTCACGGCATGTCCAGCTGGTTCGTGCCTCACGACATAACGCCACCGGTGAACGAGACGGACCTGCCGACGGCCGAAGCCGATTTCGGGTCCGGAAACACAGATCAAGGGCGTGTCCTGACATGGGATCCTCCACACATGGTCCGTTATGGAGGTGAGGCGCACAACCCGACCGAAGCGTTGGAGTTCTTTGTCGAACCGAAGGAGAACGGCGGCACGGTCCTTCGTCTGGTTCAAAGCGGCGTCTTGGGCGAGGAATGGGAAATGGAGTACCACGCCAAGGGTTGGGATCTGTTCTTCCACAATCTCGACAGCTATTTTCGCCACTTCGCTCCCAACCGGGCGACAAACGCCCTGGCCATGGCGTTCACCACCATCGACGCGCACGCCGTCTGGGACAGGTACCACACGGCACTGGGCACCGACAGGAACCTGCGCATCGGTTCGCCGGTGAATCTGACACCCGAAGGAGTCGAACCCATCCGAGGCGAGGTCGACCTGTACGAGGCCGACTCCACGCTGGGCATCCGCACCGATGACGGGCTGTACCGGTTCAGCGGCGAGGGCAATCGCGCATGGGGCATGGTCAACGCCTTCCATTACCGCTACGGAACCGACGTCGACGCCATGGAGTGGACACAAACCTGGCAGGACTGGCTGGCGTCGTTGTTTCCCTCCAGTGAAACCCCGCCAAGCCGGCAAAGTCCTGAGAAGCCGTCGTTACATCGTGTTGGACCGGTCCCCCGGCTGCGGGGGCCGGTCTTACCACGGCCGCGGTGAGAGCACTCGTGTCAGCCCGGCGTGATGTCGAGAAAGCCTCGACGGATGAGGCCGGTCAACACCGGTGACAGGCCTGCGGCCAGCAGGGCCTCGGGCGCCTCGTGGGCCTGAGCCAACAAGCCGATCTGCGTCCGTACCGGTGCCTGCCCGGTGCATCCTCCGAGGAACGAGACCACCAACGGGTCGATCTCCTCACGACGCAGGAGACCGTCGGTGTCGGTGAGAATCTGTCGCTCGACCTCCCAGCCTTCGTCGGTGAACCCGGCTCGCTGGTCGAGTTTCACACCGGCGGCGAGCTTCAACGTCGAATCCAACAGACGCTCCGGCGTCAAGTCCGCCAACAGGTCCACCCGGTCGAACCAGTCCTCTATCAGCGTCGCGAAATCGGTTCGCGGACGCTGCCGCAGGTCTTCGCACACCACCGTCGGCGCACCGGATGCACGACGCCTGATATTGATCACTCCGAATCCGACCGCCTCGACATTCTGCATTTCAAACCAGTCCAGCCAGGCCGCCAGGTGCGCAGGGTCGTGGTCGGCTCCCGAGTCGCGCTGCCAGATACGCACGTAGTCGAGTGGATCGGTCACGTCTCGTTGGATGACCCATGCGTCGCAGTCTCCGTCGGTGAACCAGGAGGCCACTCGCTCCTTCCACGGTTGATCGGCAACGTGGAGCCAGTTGGCGAGGTACTGCATCGTGCCGCCGGGGTTGAGGAGGCTCGATGCGGCGGCCGCCAATTCGGCGCACACACCGTCACCCGCACGGCCGGAGTCGCGGTAGGTGAAGTCGGTCGCGCCCGGACCCGTAATGAACGGCGGATTGCTGACGACACGGTCGAAACGCCGCCCGGCGACGGGTTCCACCAGATCACCGGACAGTATTTCCCACTCGACACCGTTGAGGGCCGCATTCGTGGCGGCGAACCGCAGCGCTCGTTGGGACAAATCGGTGACCGTGACGGCGTCGGCCTGCTCGGCCAGGTGCAACGCCAACACACCCGAGCCCGTGCCCAGGTCCAAAGCGGTGGCTGCGGGGCGGCGAACCATGTAGGAGGCGAGAGTCTCGGAGGCCCCGGCGACACCGAGAACGTGCTCGGAGTCGATATGACCGCCGAGGTGGGCGGGCAGGTCGGACAGCAACCAGTGTTGTCGGTATGTCGTCAACGCCAGCCCGGCTCGGATGCCGTGGTCACCGTCGATCAGCAAGCCGGATTCAAACGCCGCCGACAACTCCAACGGAGCGATCGCCGACTGCACGGCCCCTCGTGATTCATTTTGACCGCAACAAAAAAGCCGGATCAAAATCGCTTGACGGTCTCCTTCGGAGGTGGCTGCGAGTGCGGCACGGTGGTCGCCGCGCCGCATCGCGGCCTCTGCGGCCTCACCGAGGCGGGCGGTGACACCGGCTGCGGTGTAGTCGGCGGAGATCAGCGCCTCACGCAGTTTCTCGGTGTCACGGGAATCCATCAACATCAACACCGGTGCATCATCACAGACCGGCGGTCACCGGGTTGCGCAGACCGGTGAAGTCAGGCGACGTCGCCGGCGCGTGGCCGCTGCGGAGGCACGGCGTCCAGAAGTCGGCGCGTGTACTCGTCGGCGGGGTCGGCGAACAGTTCCGGCGCGGGCCGGTACTCGACCGCCCGACCGTTCTGCATGACCAGGACGTCGTGGGACATCTGTTGCACGACCGCCAGATCGTGCGCGATGAACAAGTAGGTCAGGTTCAGTTCCCGTTGCAGACGCTGCAACAGTCCGAGAATCTTCGCCTGTACCGAGACGTCCAGCGACGCCGTCGATTCGTCCAAAATCAGCAGTTCGGGTTCGACCGCCAGAGCACGGGCGATACTGACGCGCTGGCGTTGACCGCCTGAAAGCTCGTGAGGGTATCGGGTCGCAAACGCGCTGGGGAGCCCGACCAGCTCGAGAAGCCGACCGACCTCGAACCGGCGCGCCGAGGACCCGTCGGCTCGCCGGTGCACCCTGAGAGGTTCGGCGATGGCGGTGCCGACGGTGTTGCGTGAGTTCAGTGAGGAAAAAGGGTCTTGGAAAACCATGCCGATACGGCGGCGTAGGGCTTTGACATCGCGTCGTTTGACGGTGAAGATGTCGGTGCCTGCGATGTCGGCTTGACCCGCATGCGGCACAACCAGGCCGGTGAGGGCTGCTGCGACGGTGGACTTCCCCGAACCGGATTCGCCCACGAGCCCGAGTGTGCTTCCTCGGTCGATGCGGAACGAGACGTCGTCGACGGCGTGAATCGTTCGGCGCCCTCCTGGAGAACCGACGGTGAAACGAACGTCCAGGTTCGACACGGTCAGGAGCACGTCCGGGTCGGTCACGGCGGGGGGCGGGGCGGTGGCGCCGAGCAGGGGACGGGCCTCCAACAACTGCCGTGTGTAGGAGTGCCGTGGCGTGTCGTAAACCTCCATGATGGATGCCTGTTCGACCGCACGGCCCTTCTGCAGGACCGTGACGTCGTCGGCGACCTGCCCGATCACGCCCAGGTCGTGGCTGATCCACACCACGGCGGTCCCCATGTCGTGTTGCAGGGCCCGCACCAGATCGATGATCTGAGATTGAGTGGTCACATCCAACGCGGTCGTCGGTTCGTCGGCGATGAGGACCTGCGGGTCACATGCCAACGCGATGGCGATCATGACGCGCTGCCGTTGCCCGCCCGACAGTTGATGGGGGTAGCCGTCCAGGCGGGAGTCCGGGTCCGGGATGCCCACCGCGTCCAACAATTCGGCGGCACGGGCACGCGCGGTGCGGCGTGTGAGACCGCGGTGGGTTTGAAGAGATTCGGTGATCTGCCGTTCCAGGGTGAGCAACGGGTTGAGCGACGTGCTCGGGTCTTGAAACACAAAACCGACGGTCTTTCCGTGGACACGACGCATTGTGCGTTCGCCGGCGCCGACCAACTCGACGTCACCGAGCGCCAACCGGCTCGAACCGGTCACGACGGCGCCGGGGGCGTCGAGCAGTCCCGTGGCCGCCAGCACGGTCATGGATTTTCCGGACCCGGATTCCCCGACCAGTCCGAGAGTCTGCCCGGGATGAACATCGAAGGAAACGTCATCGACGATCCGGGTACGTCCGATACGGACGGCAAGATCGCGAACGCTCAAGGCAGGCGTGGTCATCGATTTCTTCTCGCTTCGAGCATGGTGCGTTGTTTGGGATCGAGAACGTCTCGCAGGCCGTCACCGGCGAGGTTGAACGCCAACACGGTCACAAAAATCGCCGCGCCGGGGAACACACTCATCCACCACGCCTGTCCAAGGAAGCCCTGCGCGTCGAACAGCATGCGCCCCCAAGACGGTTGCGGTGGCTGCACGCCCAGGCCCAAAAACGACAGTGCGGCCTCTGCCAGCAACGCAAACGCCAACGACAGCGACGTTTGCACAATCATGGTGCCCGCGATATTCGGGAGAACGTGTCGGCCGAGGATATAGCCGTTACCGGTGCCCATGGTCCGCGACACCTGCACAAACGGTTCGACGGCGACGCTCAGAGTGGCGGCGCGGGCGACCCTGGCGAAGATCGGTGTGTAGACGACGCCGATGGCCAACATCGTAGTCGTCAGGCCGGGGCCGAGAACCGCCACGATCGCCATGGCCAGCAACAACACCGGGAACGCGAACATCACGTCCACGACGCGCATGAGTACGGTGTCGATTCGCCCGCGTAGGTAACCCGCCACGACACCGACCAGAAGCCCGGCCGCCAACGCGATCGCGACACTCACCACCGCCACGCGAAGCGACACCTGAGTGGCCACAAGGATACGAGACAGAATGTCGCGTCCCAGGTCGTCGGTGCCCAGCCAATGCCGCCCGTTGGGTGGTTGGAGCGCGTTGGCGACGTTGGTCTCGTTAATGCCGTACGGAGCGAGCCAGCCACCGACCAGCGCAACGACGACGATCAGAAGAAGGATCAGCACACTGGCGACGGTTACCGGATTCGACAACAGCAGTCGCCACGCGGCGACTCGCTTCCGCGGCGGGTCCGTCTCGATGTCGGTCGTGGTCATGACAGCCGAATCCTCGGGTCGACAACCGCGTACAGCACGTCGACGATCAGGTTGATCAACAAGAACAGGGCAGCGATCAAGAGGACCGCCCCCTGGATCATCGGATAGTCGCGGGCGGCGACCGAGTCGAACACGAGCCGTCCCAGCCCCGGCCACGCGAAAACAACCTCGACGACGATGACGCCACCGAGAATCGTGGCCAACTGGATTCCGGCGATGGTCAACACCGGGATCAACGAGTTCCGCACGATGTGGCGAAACGTGACGACGGCCGGTTCCAAGCCCTTCGATTTGGCCGTACGCACATACCCCATGGCGACGACCTCCAGTACGGCGGCGCGAATGTACCGCGTCATGATGGCCCCCGCCACGATGCCCACGGTCACCGCCGGCAGCGTGACGTGGCGCAGCCACTGCACCGGGTCCTCGGTGAACGCCGTGTAACCCGACGACGGAAACCAGCCCAGCATCGACGAGAACAGCGTGATGAGCAACATGCCCATCCAGAAATCCGGAATCGAGACGCCGAATTGGCTGCTGATCCGCACTATGGCGTCGCTGAAGCGGCCCTCGTGCAACGCCGACCAGATTCCGGCCGGAAGCGAGATCAACAGCGCGATGACCAGTCCGATCCCCGCCAAGGACGCGGTCGCGGGTAGACGGTCGAGCAGGTTCACGGTGACCGGCGAACCATTCCGGAAACTCACACCGAGGTCTCCGGTGACCGCGTTACCGAAGTAGGCGAAGAATTGCCGCCACAGCGGCTTGTCGAGTCCGCTGGCCACCTTGAGCGCCTCGTACGCCTCCGGGTTGTACCTGGTGCCCAACGCGATCCGGATGGGATCGCCGGGCACCAGGTGTACCAGCGAGAACACCACGACCATGACACCGGCGAGGACGACCGCCGAGTAGATCAGCCTCCGGGTCAGAAACCGCACGGTGGTGTTGCGGACGAAGGCGGCCACCGGCGCCGGTAGGCTCCTGGGTCGACCGGTCACGGGTTAGCCTCCGAAACTCGCGTCACGGAACCGCACGGCCCGGTCACCGCGGACCTCGTAGTCGAGCCCGGGAACCCACGCCTGGATCACCGACGGGTTGTACAGGTATATGTAGCTGGCCTCGTCGGCGACGATCGTGGCCAGGTCGGCGTACAGCTTTTTACGGGTATCGGTCTCGGTCTCGGTGCGAGCCTGATCGAGGAGGTCGTCCACGTCGGAGTTCGCGTAACCCTGCGCGTTGTTGGCGCCGTCGGAATGGTGCTGCGCGTAGTAGAAGTCGTCGGGGTCGATGTTGCCCAACCAGCCCATCATCAGCATGTCGAAGTTGCCGGTGTTCTGTTCATCCAACCAGGTCGCGAAGTCGGGACTGCGGATTTCCACCGTGATGCCCAACGGCTCCAGGTTGTCGGCGATGATCTGGGCGGCGGTGACCGTCTCGGGATATTCGGACGACACCAACAGGTCCAAGGTGACGTCGGTGATCCCGGCTTGGTCAAGAAGGGTTTGAGCGGCGTCGAGATCGGTGGAGTACGGGTTGTACTCGTGATACCAGACGCTTTGTTCGGGGATGGCCAGCTGGTTGGCGGTGGCGGTGCCGTAGGTCGTCGCCTGGACGATGGCGTCGCGGTCCACCGCGTAGGCGACGGCCTGGCGAACTCTCACGTCGTCCCATGGTTGTTTGTTGTGGTTGAGCGCCAGATACCAGTAGTCGTTGCTGGGTGTTTGGCCGAGCGTCAACGTCTCGGTTTCGGCGGCGAGCCCCTCCACCTGTTGAGTGGGTATGGAGTCGGTCCAGTCGACCTCGCCGCTTTTGAGCGCGGCGACGGCGGTGGAGCCTTCGGAGATGAACCGGAAGGTCACACCCGGGATGTCGGGTTTCCCCGCCCAGTGGTTTTCGTTGGCGACCAGAACGATCGAGTCACCACTTCGGTATTCGTCGACAGAGAAGGGGCCGGTACCGATCGGATGGGTCGTGATGTCGCCACTGTCGACATTGTCCTGCTGGACGATGGCGAGGCCTTTGAAGCCACCGAGGTTGGACAGCAGGTTGGGGCTGGGCTGAGAGACCTGGACTTCGACGGTGTGGTCGTCCGGAGCGACGATCTCCTCGATGGCGCTGAGCCGCCAGGCGTTGGACAGTTCCTCGTCGATGATCCGGTTGTACGAGTAGAGGACGTCGTCGGCGGTGAACGGTGAACCGTCGTGGAAGGTCACGTTGTCACGTAGCTGAAACGTCCAGGTCAACTGGTCGTCGCTGAGTTCCCACGACTGTGCCAGGGCGGGTTGCATCTCAAGGTTCTCGTCGGGCTCGACGAGGGTGTCGTAGACGTTTTCCAGGACCTGGAAGGAGAAGTAGGACGTGGTCATGTGGGGGTCGAGCTGGTCGGGTTCACCGGCGATCGCGGCGACCAGCGCATCCGAGGCGCCGCCGAGATCGGTGCCCTCACCGGCTGAACAGCCGGCGAAGACCATGACAGCGGCGGTGCCGGCGCCGATTAGTGCAGTGGTACGTCGCATCGCGGACTCCGAGGGATCATTTTAATGATGGTAGAATCAGTATATGGTTCATTCCGGCGCAGGGCAAGCCAGCTGCGCCGTTACACGATCTTGACACCGCGTAACCCGCACTCGCACGCGGAAAACGCCCGACACCGAAAGGCCTCGTGTGACCTACACGGTGCTCGCGATCGACCCCCGATCGCAGCTCATCGGAGCTGCCACCGCCTCGTATTCGTTGGCCGTCGGCAACGCCGTGATAGCGGTGGCCCCGGACGTGGGCGCCGTGGCAAGCCAGGCCTACACCAACCGCCGACTGCGTGCCCGCTGCATCGACGGGCTACGCAACGGGATGAGCCCACAACACCTCACCGACACGATCCCGGCATGGGATCCCGGGCATACACACCGACAGGTCGCCGTCATCGACCGCAACGGCCGCACCTCCGCCGTCACCGGGAGCGCGTGTAGCGCGTGGGCGGGCGAAGCGGAAGAGCCCGGGATGGTGACCATCGGAAACCTCTTGGCCGGCCCCGAGGTCCTCACGGTCATGCGCACCGTGTTCAAGGAGTCGGCCGACGCCGGGACCTTCGACGACCCGGCCGGGCGGTTCGCGAGCCGGCTACTGGACACCATGTCGGCCGGCGAACGAGCCGGAGGGGACGCCCGCGGCAGACAAAGCGCCGCCGTCCAAGTGGCACACATGTCCTCGACACGCGATTGGCCGCCTGCTCTGGCCGTCGATCTACGCGCCGACAACAGCAGGGACCCGCTGGCCGATCTGGGTGAGGCACTACAACTCCAGTTCGGTCCGCACTGACATCGGTCCTATGGGCCCATATCGAGCCTGACCTTACGACCGACACCACCCTGAGCCGCCATAATGGATACTGTTTTTCGGCGGTTCCCCGGGCCGACGACCACCGGTATACGGCGTCGGCCGACCGGTGACGCCACAGCGTGGGGCTGCCACGCCCCGTCGGTCGGCCGCCACCGTGTCATGAGCGTCAGCTTGCGGACCGCAGTCTCCGATCGACGGACCACCCCACGAGTCCACACCGGACTCTTATGGTTCTCACAGTCCGGCACCCGACGGGGCTGAGCGATCAAAACGCTTGGTCGCAACGCCACAAGTGGCCGGACGTGTTCGCTCGCCGAGTCGGCCGACGGCGAAATGAGAAAGAACATCCATTCGGCCTCCCCTCACTTCCACAGGCGAAAACCTCCCAACTCGTAAGCAACGCACGGTCAGGCGTGTTTCCCCGCCCCCGCGACCACCGAAAACCGGGCCCCACAAGAGCCCGGTCGTGTCCGTCCACGCCGCGCCGCACCGCACCGCACCGCACCCACAAGATGAGGGTCAACATGCGGGTGACGTCGTTAAGCGCCCTTGGGCCGTTGGTCGGCTCCCCAGCTGGACCGTCATCCTGATCAGGCTTCGAAAGGGCTTACCGCACCGGTCACCACAGTGACGTCGTCGTGGCCGTTGGCCCACCAGTGCGGCTGCGAACAACCGTAGGTGACCGAATCGCCCTCCTCCAACTCGATCCGACGGTCACCGTGCACGACCACGAGTCGTCCCTTGTCTACGGTAACGTGTTCGGTTCCGAGGTGCCGGAACGGCTGGCCCTCGTTGGAAAAACCCGGCGGAATCGTGGAACGGATGACTTGAAGGTTCGACTGCGACCGAGGCGTCAACAGTTCACGAACGACCCGTTGCGGTTCGGGCAGATCGGGCGAGGTTGGAAGGATGTACCGTTCATCGGCGCGCACCACCATGCTGTCGCCCCCCATGCCGCTCAACAACTTGGGAAGGCTGATACCCAGCGCGCTGGCCAGACGGTACAGCGACTGAAAGGACGGATTCCCCAAACCGCGTTCCAGTTGACTGATCAGACCGAAACTGACTCCCGATCGCTGACTCAACGCCTGCAGGCTAAGCCCCTGCCGCTGCCGCTCGACCCGAAGCGAAGCCCCCACTGCGGCGATCTCGAGTTCCGCCTCGTCCTTTTCACCCATTTGCACCAATGTACCCAGCCGGTCCGACATGTGCCGAGCAGCATGGTCGAAGACCGGCAACCCGGACCGTCCTCCACCGTAGAATTGTCTGGGACACAGCCGTCGACCCCGGCTACGCTCCCTTGAGGCATGTCTCTTCCCGTACGTGATTCGACAAACGCCTTACCGTCCCGCCGCTACCAAGGCCGCAGCGGTCTAGTTCAGATTCCCATCGCCATCATCCGTTACCCGTCACCGGCGTCGGTGTTTCACCGCCTTTGGGGTTGACGGGAACCATTGGCGAAATGTTCTCGATCGGTGCCAGGCCCGCCGATCAACTCCGTGACGTTCGTCTGCATGGGGCCACCACCCGGTCAGCATCCGGCGACGGCTCGGCGGAGGTCCGTAGCACCGAAGGGGTGCCGGGGTTCGTTGTCGGCCCGCCGACGTTGCTGTTCACCGCTGACTTCGTAGTACCCCGATGGTGGATCGTCGGCGCCGACCGGCCGCCAGGCGACACCGTTCAGATGCCGACCACCGTCACGGTACACACGCTTCCGTGTTCGAAGAGGCGGCTGGGCATACGACATCAACGCCCCCGTCCACGAGGAGAAATCGGGCTCGTGACCGCGGCGAGGCATCTCGGGGCGGGAACGCGAAACCCGGGACGCCGCCTCCGTGGTGCGAACGGTGGACCGGTCGCGCAATATCGACTCATCGGAATACCCGGTTTTACGCGTTGCGGCTCTTCCGGGACGCAACCTCCGGCGTCGGCATCGCGGGCGGAGCGGTCGTCACACGACGGCGATTGCCGTGCCCATCGTCGGCTCGAACCGACAACCGTGCTCCATCAGGTCAGCCAAAGGCCGCGCGTGATCGGTCGCGTGCACGAAGCAGCCGGACCGCAAGCACGAGGACAACCAGGAGTGCCACCACCATTGACGTCACCGCCACACCGTCGTCGGACTCGGCGGCGATCCATGCCAGCGCCCACACCATCGAGATCACAAAGCCGACCACCGCGACAGCTTGCAGAACAACGATGACCGAGACGACCCCCACCAGCACCAACGCCACCGCCCCGGTCACCGTCCCGGCACCGTCGTCCCCCAGCGCCGCCACGGTGGTCAACGCGCCGACGGCCGTGGCCGCCAACACCCATCCGGTGTAGAGCGTTAGCGGCGCCCACAGCAACAGTTGCGTGGGTCGGCGGGTGGTTCGAGGTACGGAGGTGGCCCGTCGCCAGGCTACGGTCAGCATCGCCAACAAAGCAACGATGACGATTTGCGACACCCAAACCTGCCGGGATACGAACAGACCAACCCAGCCCGCGTTCAGCACACCGACCGCGACGAGCCACCAGCCGGTGCGCCGATGAATCGTTCGGCCGCGTTGAGAAGGCAGCAGTTGCCACACCGCATAGGCGAGGAAGGCAAGGTATATGACGTTCCAGATCAAGAAAGCCGTGCCTGCGGGCAGGATCGGATTGGCATAGCTCCGTGCGACGTCGCCCACCGACTCGTCGGCGACGCCGCTGCCCCCGACCGCACCGGCGGCGAACTGGGTAAGCGCGGCGACCAGCACCGCGACGGCCCGAACGATATCGGTCCGTTGTGGACGTGAGATGTTCATGGGCGGGCTCCTTTGACGATCTGCAGACTTTGTATACCCGGCTCCACCGCCGATACCCACGGTTTCGTAAAACAGAGGTGAACAACCGCGCCGCCGACGTCTCGTACCGCGGGCCTCGAGTGAAAGACCGCGTTCGTGGAATGGGTTGGGTGTGCAACGCCGCCCCGACCCCTGGCGATGCCATCGAACAAACAGATTCCAATGTCCACATGCACTCATCGGCGACCGACGACCGTGGCGTTCTTTTCTCGCAACACCACGCCGACGCACAGTGTGACCGTTCATTGGGCGATGCCCATATCGAGAACGCCACGGCGATGCACCGGCACTACCGGCCGATCGGCGGATTCGAGTTGGCCGACCCGGTGATGCGTTGGTACCGGCGGCGGATGAACAGGTGCAACGTGACCCGCTGATTCGGTGAACGGCGTGCCCCGTTCCTTCGCCGGGGATATTGCCGGCGAAGCATTATGGTGAGTTGTCGGGTGAGCGTGGCGGTGCTTGCCCGGTCGGTAAAGGCTTTGTCGTCGGCGGTTTCACGTTCCCGGTTTTGGGCGGTGCGTTGTTTCTTGACGGCCCGGACGAAGGCGTATTCGACGACCCCGCGCCCTGGACAGGGGATAAAGCGGGTCGCGGAACGCGTCGACCAAGGCACGGAGTTTGCGAGCACTGGTGTGTCCGTATCGGATTTCCGGGTACAACGACAGGTCGCCGACTGCGGCGCGGCTCGCGTGGCGACGCAAAACATCAGCGCCGGGAGCAGCCCCAGGGCGTCGAGGACTATGTGACGTTCACGTCGGTTGAACGCGCGGCGATACCAACGACAAAAGCCTCACGTGTCGACGTCGACCGGTCAAACGTCGATACCGGAGTTTCCCCACACCCGGAACCGCTATGGAATCGTCTTCAGGAAACAAGATCGGGATACAGATCCTCGTACGGAACATTCGGGGTCTGGAACGGCACCCGGCCTCGGGTCTCCACCGAGCAGTCGGAACTCAAGATTGGAATGTATCGGCCACTGACTCGGCCGTTCAGCTCCTCGACATAGTCGAGGTGACCGCTACCGGTCAATTCATCACCCACCCGAAACAGATGGTTGCGGACGCTTCCGGCCAGGCTGCTCTCGTCACCGGCTTCGAAACCGAGCAACGTCGCACGTACCGCGATCGTGGCGGCATCATAGTAGATCAGACTGTATCCACTATAGAATTCCTCCGGTGTGGAGATACTTCTGCTCTCCGCCTTCACCGTCTGATTAACGGCCGCCTCGTAGTCGGCAAAGCCCGGCGGGCTCCAACCTTCGTCGTCGAGCCAGTACGGATCGAACGCACTCCCCTGAACCAGACGATAACGCTGTGGATTCTGTTCTGCGGTCGGGTCACACGCGGCACCCGAATAAGAGCCGGCCATATCGGGAAGCAGGCCGAGTTCGACCGTGTACACCGTGATCGGATCACCGTCGGCGGTCCGGCAACCGCGCAACTCCAGCGCACGCAGGAAGGTCCCCAGGTCGGAGTACCGTCCCGCGAAGAACACTCCGGTTGTCTCGGGATCGGCACAAACCTCGTTGACGATGTGATCGAAGTAGACCGTGGAGTCCCCGGAGCCGGCGCTGCCCTGGAACGTGAGCAGGTTACGGACCAGGTAGGGCCCGAGGTACCGGCGGAACTGGTCGGCCAGATCCTGCGAAAACACGTCATCGTCGTTTTCGTCGGCGAGCAACAGGCCTTGAACCGGTTCGTGACCGTCCTCCACTCGCCGGTCCAAATGATGTCGCAACGCCGCCGCGAAGTCCTCGTTGTCGGGCGCCGCCCGGATGAGGCCCGGCGAGTTCACATGGTTGATGGACGTCGACGTCGACGAACCCGCGATCATGGGAATGTTCAGCTCGGACAGATCCCGTGCCGTCTGCTCGGTCACCGTCGTCGAGGTCGACTGTCCGATCACGATCGACAGCGGGATGTCGTCGTCGATCATCGACGCAAGAGTATCGACGACCGTATCGGCGCCCTGCTGTATCGCACCCTCGTTGGCCAGGTACAGCTGAAATATTCTGCTGTGCTCGGTCGCCGCCTCGATGCCGGAATCGGTTTCCACAAAACCGTTCTGTCTCATGATGCCCACATAGGCACCCTCCACGGCGTGAAGGATCTGCTCCTCGTCCAGATCCGCTTCACCGCTGAGGGAAAACGAACCCATGAGGACGATGCGAAACGCCTCGACGTCGTCTTCGGCGGCCCGGTCCTCCACCGCGGTGTTCATACGGTGAATACGGTCGGTGATCCAATCCAGGCCCGGGTCGAAGGACTGCGACCCGTCGTTCACTCCGACACATTCACCGTCAACCTGTTTCAACCCGCTACCGCAGACGAGGTAGGGCCAACCGAACACTCCTCCCATCGCACCGGCGAGGATCACGACCACGGTCGACAACGCCACCGCCAGACGACTGCGCCGAAACCGGCTTCGCTGGAGCGGTGAGCCGATACTACGCACCAGTTCCGAGCGAGTGAGCGGAAACTCGAGATCGCTGATAACGGACCGGCCGTGTTCCACAGGTGTACCTCACACGTCGATGTCGGAGTCCAGGGGGTTGACCGGACGCTCCAGCGAAATGTTCTCGTGAAACTCGGCTTCCGCCCGGAAGGGGCCGGCGTCCTCGCACACCGCCCCCAGATCGTGGAGCGCCGTTCGAACCCGCAGATGAACATCCCTGGTGTACATGCTTTCAAAGGGGTCCTCGATGACCCATTTACCGGCGACGATGCGGACAAGTCTTGACAACCTGTGCCCCAACGGGGGCGTACCGCCGCCGCGACGCGGCCCGCGGTTGCGGACCAGAAACGCGTACCGCTGCAACGGTGTAAACGTCTCGACGTCCTCGTCGTCGATCGGCGGTTGCGGCACAAAGGCAGCGTGACGAATCAGATCAAGAACATCGGCTTCACGTCCCGGCTGGTCAAGAAGCGCATCGAGTTGTCGACACACCTCCATAAGGTCACCCGCGCCAAGCGTGTAGTAGTACCAGTTACGGGTGTATTCGCGGCCCTTTTTCCCGGATCGTCTCGCGAGTCGACGGAACGCTCCGTCACGATCACAGCGGTCCCATGTCGGCTCCGTGGGCCAACGATGCAGGAGCAACCGCATCAACAGGGCACGAGCCGACCGCGCGGCCCCCGAGTTCTCGTTCCAGGCCAGCCACCGACGATCGTCGAGCCCGGTGAGGTCCTCACTCAGCCCGTATGTCTGAATCAGATAGTCAACGTCCTCGATGTCTTTGGCCAAAGAACATATCGTCAACGCCTCGAGTGCATGACTGGCCAAGTCCAATTCAGAGTGTTTGAGGAGCGCTTTCACGAGCGTGTTGCACAGGTGTTCTTTCAGCGTGAGACCGTCGACGCCGCTGCGCTGTCTGGCCAACAGCCGCTGAAGCCCGTGGTGGGCGTGCATCCCGTCGATCGCCTGATCCTGCAGCAGTTGGCTGGTCGCCGTCGCATAACCGCCGGTGAGCCCGTACACGAGTTCGGGAAAGTAGTCGTCGATGTGATGCGGTGTCCGCTCGGCCAACCGACGCACCTCGGTAGGGCTGAAATCCGGGACCGGGACCGCCTTGGTCTTGGCCATGTGCGGTTCTTCGGGAGTACTACTGACCAGCAACAACGGGATTCGGTCGGTGTCCTTGTGCGTCGGTGACGAGTGCACGGATCGAAACAGCGCCAGCAGTCCGCCTCCTTTACCCGCCGGTTGCTTCAACGCGTCGACATCGTCCAAAAAGATCACACGGCGATACTGGTCGGCACCGGTGGCTTCGCGCAGGTCGGCGAAAAACGCGTGAACAAGCCACTCGTTGCGACTGGTCTGCGCCATCCAGCCCGCCTCCTGGTCGTGCTCGGCGCGCTCGCCGACGACGTGCTCGGGGTAGGGATTGACAAGCGAACCCCACGAGCGGTTCTTAAACCACCGCTCCACGACCGGGTCGATCCTCCATCGCGGCGAAATCAGTCCCGGACGAAACGGACGGACGGCGCCGACCTGGAACTTCACGAAGAGAAGGTTCACCTCGACCGCGACATTCACAGTCGGGGCCTCCCCGTTGCGGCGCCCGCGCCGATGTACGCGATCAAAGCGGGGGCGTCGCCTCCACCGTCGCACCAGGTCGGGCCAGTGTCTGGTGTAGTCGGTTATAGGCGTGAAGTCGTTGTGTAGAGCCGTGAGTGCCAGATCCAGTCGCGGGAAGTGACAGCGCGGCAGCCCCGGAATCCTGGTGGTCAACTGGTCCTGTACATCACGGAACAGATCCGGCACGGTTTCGGGCCGGTACTCGTTGCAGTTGACGAACGCCGTGGGCGTGACCAGGCGGAGGATGTCATTGGACTGTGTCAGGAGAGTCGTCTTTCCGCTGCCCGAGGGACCGTGTACCACAAGGTTCTCCACCCTGACCGTATCCCGCCGACAGGCCTCCAGTATTTCGTCGAGCGGACGTTCACGCAGGATTGTGGACCCTGCGATGTCGACTTTGGTGGCCATCGGGCGCAACTTCATCGTCGGTGCAGCCTCCTTGGGTGGGCTACATGTAATTCTACCCTCGCGTCACACACCGTGCTCGACTCGAAACGATCTTGCGGCGCCGACGCCGGGCATTTCTTGCACCATCACGGGTTGAGATTGCCTGTCACACAACGACAGTACCGTTACACCACAACATATTCCGACACTCGCAATTGTGTCCATAGTGCCTAACCACAGTGGCCTTATTCTCGCCTGCGCCCGTCAGGGCTTGACGTGCCGAAGCGACGGCACCCCGGCAAGGAGCTCCTCCACGTCCCGCGCGTCCGGGTAACCTCCGGGCCCGAAGTAGTCCAGCGCCTCGACCAACACGTCACGACCGGCCGTGTCCCCGGAGACCAACAGGCACTCCCCCAACGCGCGTTGCGCCTGCGCGAGGAACCAGTAAGCACCGATCCGTTCGGCGATGTCGACGGCCCCCCGAAGGGTTTCGACGGCTTCGCGACACCGACCGAGATGGTGCTGCGTCACACCCAGTTGAGTAAATGTCTCCACCTGATGGAAGGCCACGTTCAGGCGTTCCAGCGATTCCAGTTGCCGGTTGATGTGCGGCATCGCCTCGGCGGCACGGCCGAGCCCCAGATACGCACCGGCCATACCCCAGTGTCCAATATGCCTCATATTGCTGAGCTCGTGCCGCTCGGCGTACTCGACGACGCACCGGTGCAGTCCCAGAGCTTCTGTGTAATCACCGGCGCCGTTGCGAACAATGCCACGGCGCGATCGGATCCAGGCCAACATACGCCCCGAGTCCAGTTCGGTCGCGGTAGCCTGAGCCTCATCGAGATAGACGTCGGCCTCATCGTACCGCCGTAGACGCGCCAGGTCTCCCGCCATGTTGAACAGCAGGTACACCAGTTCGGTCTTGGCCTGTGACTGTCGGGCGAAGTCGATGGCCTGCAGTGTCAGCTGCTCGCCGGCGCGCAGGTCCCCACGCCGCTCTGCGAAGACCGCAAGGTTGTTAAGGCCGACGAGCTCCCCACGGGCCGAGCCGATTCGCTGTGCCAGTTCAATCGACTCGCGAGTACGCGCTTCGGCCTGATCGAACTGAGCAAGATTTTCATGCGCGACCCCCTGATAGGCCAGCATTCGCGCCTGTACGTCCACCGCCGCCGCACGTCGGGCTGCTGCCACCCCCAATTCCGCCAGGCGCAGCCGCGAGCGCGCGGCACCATGGTGCATCAAATGAGCCTGCACCGGTACACACAGGTCGATCAGGTGATCGTCGTGGCCCCTGCCGTCCGCCTCGACGATCAGCTGCTCGAGCACTACAAGCTCGTCGCCAAACCAGCGTTCGGCCTCGGAAGGACCGTTCGGCACCGGAAACAACGACCGACGGACGGCCAGACGCCGCGGTAGCGCCGGCTTCTCGGTCTGTCCGAGCGCATGCCACGCGGCCGCCGCATAGTGCTCGGCCAGCCGCCTCCACACGGTGTCACGTTCGGCGTCGTCGTTGATCGTGTTGGACGCATAGCCGCGCAACAGATCGTGCAGGCGGTACTTCCCGTGGCCGGCCGCCATGATCAGGTGATTGTCCAGGAGTTGTTCCAGAAGGAGGTCGGCGTCTTCAACATCGATACCGGCCAATACAGCCGCGTGATGACGATCGAACACGGGCCCGCTGAAGACCCCAAGTGCTCGAAACAGGCGCTGAGATGCCTCACCCAGCTCCGCGTAGGACAGGTCGAATGCGGCGCTGACGCCACGTGCGGAGCCGTCGATCTCCCGAATGGCGTTGCGGTGACCGGAAAGTCGGTCGAGAAAAGTCTCAGGTGTCCAATGCGGTCGGTTCCGGAGACGGGATGCGGCGATACGCAACGCCAACGGCAAACGTCCACACAGTCGAGCTATACGAGTGGTCGTGTCGGTGACCCGTACGGCGGCCTCCCCGGCGAACAGTGCCGTGGCCTGCGGTAGCGAAAGAACGTCGAGCGACACCGGGACGGCCTCCACCAGGTCCACCATCCGCTGTCGGCTCGTGATCAGTGTCAGGCACCGCGCGCTGCCGGGAAGGAGCGGGCGCACCTGGTCGGCATTGGCTGCATTGTCCAATACCAACAGGACACGGCGGCCCGACAACGCGGTGCGCCATGCCGACGCGAGTTCATCCGGATCGTCGGGGACGTCCACCTTCAACGACCGCAGCAGTTGAGTCAGCACTGTGGTCGGTGTCGAAGGCGAGACACCGTCGGCGTAACCCCGTAGATCGGCGAACAGCTGCCCGTCCGGATACTCCTGTGCAAGCTGATGAGCCACGTGAACGGCCAAGGCGGTTTTACCGACGCCCGCCATCCCGTCGATCACGACCGCTTTACTACCTGCTACTTGAGCGTGCAGCATCTTGATCTCGGCATCGCGCCCGGTGAAACCCCTCGCGTCGGCCGGCAACTGTGCCGGGACGGTTTGTCTACTCACGGGTGCGACCGCGATCGACTCCACCGAGGGCGTGTCCAGCGCGGGGTCCTGTTGAAGCATTCGGACGTGCAGCCGCTGGAGCTGCGGTGACGGGTCGGTTCCCAGTCGATCGCGAAGACGCTCCCGTAGGCCCCGGAATGCCTGCAACGCCTCGGTAGAACGACGGCCTCGATACAACGCGAGCATCAACTGTTCGATCAACGGCTCCGACAGGGGCTCTTGCGACGTCAGTTCAAGCAGCTCGGGGAGGACCGTCTCGTGGTGGCCCAACTCCAGTTCCGCGGCGTAACGTTCGACCAACAGGGTCAGGCGCTCGGCGCGGAAACCCGACCGGAACTCCTCGGCCCAGTCGCCGCTGATGCCGACAAGTGCTTCGCCACCGGCCAACCGTGCGGCTCGACGCCACAACGCGACGGCTTCGTCCGTTTTGGATTCCGCGCGCAGTCGACGGGCACGACCGGACAGTGCCCGAACCTCGTGCACGTCCACGAGTTCGGCGGGAATATTCAGGACGTACCGTTGGCGGCCGGCGCTGAGCAAAGCTGCTTCGGGGACTTGCTGGAGAAGTGCGCGTAGCCGCGCCACATAGCTGTACAGCACCGCGACCACCGACTCGGGCGGCTCGGCCCCCCACACTCGAAGGATCAGGTCGACGTGACCGACCGGCACCCCGGGTCGGCTGGCGAGGACGGCCAGGACGCATGCCAATTTGGGAGCCGAGATATGTTGCCGATCGGTCGAGCCGACCTCCACCCCGCCTATGAGACGAATCGACACGGCAGGCACCTCGCCGGAGTGACCAGTAGTGAGCCTCTTCATCGTAGTCGCCCGTCCAGGGGTCCCGTGTGGGGTCGAACCGTGGTGCGTTGCGACATATCGGGTGAGGTGTGTTCCATCGGGCTCCGCGAACAATCGTAACACCCATCGATATATCCATGGCTAGCGATCGATACGCTGGGTACCCATCTGAAACGCCGCCGCCAGGCGGCCGTCGGGTTCGACCGACGACACCACCAAGAAGAAAGCCCCTCCATGAAACTGCGCAAGTACGCAGCCGGCGCATTCATCGCACTGGCGACCGCAGGAACCATCGCGCTGGCCACGCCCGCTCAGGCCGCCACCGCAACCCCAACCGAGGTCGTCTCGGCGAACGTGTTGTGCGACACCTACATCAGCAAGGCCAACACCGCCATGGAACAACATCAATACTTTTGGTCCATCGGCGAATTCACCCTGGCCGAGCAGGCTTTGGCCCAGTACCGCTATTGGATGAATCTGTACAACGCCACCTGCTGAATCCGCAACACGTGTGGCGGCGCCTGTGGGTGTCGCCACACGTCCTCTCGTTGTCAATGTCGCGGCATCGCCGGTTTCAACGCCGATGCACTTGGCGCACGTCAGCGATTCTCGGCTTCCACCTCGATTCACCGCCGGTTACCGAAGCCGTCGTTTTTCGAGACTTGACCTGTAGGTCTAGCCTGGTGCCCCCGCCCAACCGGCGGGCCGTCGACCGAAGAGGACCCGGCGGCGGATGTCTTGCGAAGGAGACCCACCCATGCGCATGCGCAGGTATGCAGCGAGCACACTCGTTGCTCTCGTTACGGCGGCAACCCTTGCGGTAGCCACCCCTGCAGTACAGGCCGGCGCTCCCGCTCCTGCCTCAACCCCCACCACATGCCTGCACTACAAGGCCGCCGCCACCTCCTACTACGCTCTATCCAAAAAGCACAAGAGCGACGGCGACCACCGGAAGGCGGCGGAGGCCCAGGCCAAGGGTGACCGCAACATGCACCTTTATTACGAGTACCTTTACGGGTAACCACTCCCGGTGACGGCGGCACACGGCCACATGACAAGTTCGTCGCCGTCACCGACGGAAACCGCCACCGTGGTGTCCTTCCGATGCACCGCTTGGCGGCACCGACGACGAGGCGTAGGGTCTTCCCATGTTCGTGAAGATCTGTGGCCTTCGGTCCGTCGAGCACGTGCAAGCCGCAGTCGACGCGGGAGTCGACGCGATCGGTTTCCTACTGAGCCCAAGCCCACGTCAGGTGACTCCCGCCGAGGCCGCCAAGCTGGCCGCCGAGGTACCCGACCACATCCTCACCGTCGGGGTTTTCGCCCGAGAGACGCCCGATCAGATCCGCCGGGACGCCGCCGAAGCGGAAGTCAACACGATCCAATTGCACGGCGACTACAAGCGTGAGGACTTCGACGCATTGGCGGATCTGCCGGTGACAACGATCCGCGCGATCGCCGGAGCCCGCGATCCCGACACGAACTGCGGTGCGTTCGGGGAAGACCTGCTCATCGTCGATGCCGTTACACCCGGCTCGGGTGAGGCATGGGACTGGACACGACTGCCGTCCACCCCGACCGGCAACTGGATGCTTGCCGGCGGCCTGCGGCCGGACAACGTCGCCTCGGCGATCGCCGAGGCCGGACCGTGGGGTGTCGACGTCTCCAGCGGCGTCGAAGTCGCCCGCGGTGTCAAGGATTCCGGCTTGATCGCCGATTTCATTGCGGCGGCCCGGGCCTGAACCCGGACGCGATCACGCGGTCAGTATCTGCAGCACACCGGCGGCTGCGGCAAGCGCGCCGAACATGATCGCCGAGGACGACTGCTGGAGCGTGTCACGGACGCGCACGTGAACGATTACGGCGGCGACCATCGTAACGACGAGCCCGGCCGCGGCCGCGACTCCCAGCCACCACATGCCGTCGACGAACAGCCCGACCCCCAGGCCGGCGGCCGCGGCCGTCTCGAGCGCTCCGATGACGCGGTACACGCGGTAGTCGAAGCCGAAGCGTTCGGCATCGGCCCGCATCGCCGCGGCACCGACGACCTTGGCGATGCCCGCGCCGAGAAAGGCGACGGCGACGAACGCGGACACGACAAGGGTGAGTGTTTCCATACAGCGGAGTCTCCGACCCGACGGTGCCATCGGCAAGTCCTTTTCACGGTCGGGCACTCCCACACGTCCCGTGTCTCGACCCGCGAATGCATCGATGTCGAGGCGCACATAGCCTTTCACCTGTGCCCTTGGACACCACCGTCGGCCGGTGCGGCGTCGCGCCGTCACTGTGACGCGGACCCGACGGAGACCCTCCCCACAGTCACGGCGACCGGCCATGGTGGCTACGCAACGAACGGGTACATTCTTGATTGATTCCAGAAAAGCCGTCGGCAGCCGCCGATGACACACTCTTGAGATCCGCAAGGAGACACTGTGCTGAACGTTGGCGATCAATTCCCCGAGTACGAGCTGACCGCGTGCGTTTCGCTCGAGCCGGACAACGCCTTCGAGACGATCCACCACAAGTCGCACCAGGGCAAGTGGCGCGTTCTGTTCGCGTGGCCGAAGGACTTCACCTTCGTCTGTCCGACCGAGATCGCCGAATTCGGCCGCCTCAACGGCGAGTTCGCGGACCGCGACGCCCAGGTCCTCGGATGGTCGGTTGACAACGAGTTCGTCCACTACGCCTGGCGCAAGGACCACGACGACCTCCGCGACCTCCCGTTCCCGATGCTGTCCGACGTCAAGCGCGAGCTCACCGAAGCCTGCGGCGTGCTCGGTGACGACGGTGTCGCACAGCGCGCCACCTTCATCGTCGACCCCGACAACGTGATCCAGTTCGTCATGGTCACCGCCGGTTCCGTCGGCCGCAACGTCTCCGAGGTTCTGCGCGTCTTGGACGCTCTGCAGACCGACGAGCTGTGCCCGTGCAACTGGAACAAGGACGGCGAGACCCTCGACGCAACGAAACTCATGGCGGCGTAATGGCCATCGACAACATCAAGGCGGCATTGCCCGAGTACGCCAAGGACACGAAACTGAACCTTGGTTCGGTGACGACGACCTCGTCACTGACGGAGCAGCAGCTGTGGGGGACCTTGTTGGCCTGTGCGGTGGCATCGCGTAATGCGGTGGTGCTGCAGGAGATCGCCGAAGAGGCGAGCAGGCACCTGTCGGACGAGGCGGTGACCGCGGCCAAGGGCGCTGCGTCCATCATGGCCATGAACAACGTCTACTACCGTGCCAAGCACCTCATCGGTGACGAGTCCTACCAGTCGCTGCCGGCGAGACTGCGCATGCAGATCATCGGCCGTCCAGGCGTCGACAAAATCGACTTCGAACTGTGGTCGGTGGCCGTTTCGGCGATCACCGGTTGCGGTGTCTGTCTGGAGTCGCATGAGAAGACGCTGACGAAGGAAGGCATCTCCCGCGATAACGTGCACGACGCGTTGCGCATCGCGGCCGTCGTCCACGCGGCGGCGGTCACGTTGGACGCCGAGGCTGCACTGGCCTGATCGGCCACACATCTCAACGCCCCGCTCGACATCTTGATCCAAGGCATGTCGAGCGGGGCTTTTCGCCTGTCGGCCTCAGTTTCGTGCACGCCGCACGGGTGCCTCCTCAGTTGTCGAACTCGTCGGCCAACCCGGCGGGCACCCGCCCGAAAACCAGGTACAGCCGCCGTGCCTCGGCCCGCAGACGCCGCGCCTCCTCCGGAGGGCTGACCTCTGCCAACGCGACCATGACCGGGGCGAGCCCGACGACGAATCCACACTCGGTGCGCAGTCGCAGTGCGTCGGCATACAGTTCCGCCGCAGTGGCGATGTCGCCTTCGGTATGGACGTGTTCGGCGAGATTGGCGAACACATGTGACAGCAGCAGTTTGTCACCGGTGGCTTCGGCCGCGATCTGAGCGGTGCGATACAGCTCGGCGGCGGCCTCACCGTCGTCGTCGAGGTACTGCGTGATCAAGCCCTGCCGGTACAGCAGAAGCCGTCGACGCGGCGAATTCACGGGCAAAACCTCGTCGGCTCGTCTGATGGCCGATTTGGCCTCGTCGCCGAGTTCGGCCAACCCGAGCCGGGTCAACAGGTAGCTCAAATACGCTCGCTCCGAGGCTGCCGCACCGGTCAACTGGTTATGCCCTTTGGCCAGTCGCTCCGCCTGTGCGACGGCCTCCTCCGCGATCTCCCAGTCCCCCATCGTGAACGCCGAACGTTCCACCATGGTCGCAGCCAGCTCGACCGCGTCCGCAGCACTGTCGGGGGCGCTTTCCGCCAGCAACCCGATGACTTCGTCCCAACATCCGCGCAACCGCAATCTATTCACTCGGCGAAGACTATCGCTACGACGCCCGGTGCGCCACAACGTGATCATCCGTCATTCGTGCGACGGTAAAGACACACGGCGAGGTCAACCACAAATCGGGCAAACATGACACACTAAATACCGTCGGTGACGATTCGCGCACCTTGGGCGGCGTCGACACCGTAAGCTCAATGCGGTCCGTCGTGGGCCGCTCGGTAACGCAACGCGGGACCGAACATTCGTTACAAAGGGAAACCAGCACATGGCAAACGGCACGGTCAAATGGTTCAACGCCGAAAAGGGTTACGGCTTCATCGAGCAGGACGGTAACGGTCCTGACGTCTTCGTCCACTTCTCCGCGATCCAAAGCCAGGGATACCGCGAGCTCAACGAGGGACAAAACGTCGAATTCGAGGTCGGGCAGGGACAGAAGGGCCCACAGGCCGAGAACGTCCGCCCGATGTAGCTCCTCATATCACCCGCTGAAACGTACGGGGGAGGGCAAACCGCCCGCGTCGGCATACGTCCGGCGCGGGCGGTTTTTCGTGTCACAGTCGCAGCTGCGACGTGATTGTGGGGTCCGTGATCGAAGTGTCGTCGGCCAGCATGATCGCCTTCGACAGGATCACCGCCAACACTCCGTCGCCTTCGAACGGAAGAAAACCGGTCTGGCTTCGCTTCTTCGGGAGCTGTCCGGGGACAATGCACAGGTACTGGTCGTTTGGATCCATCAGGATGTTGCCCGATCCCATGTGGATCTTGTAGGTGCGAAGGTCGCCCCGCACCACGAGGAAACGTCCCTCGACCCGCGCCCGTTCGCGTATAGCGAGCCTCGGCACCAAGCGGTGCAACAGGTCGCGGCGGGTTTTCCCGGTCTGCTCAAGCTCGCCGAAACCGTACGAACGCCAGTAGTCGAGATGGCGTCCCTCCGGCCCGCCGTCAGACCAGGTCGGATCGTTTCCGATGCTGGACACGCCTACGAACAGGTCGACGTCACGCAGAATCTCCGACAACACCAGCGGTGGAACCCGATTCAACGGCACCGGATCGGGAACATCAACACGGGAAGACCCGGTGCCGCCCCCACCCTCGTGAGCCGCATTGTGCGCCGGGTCGAGCTCGTAAAACCTCACCTGGTCGGTTACCAGTCGGAGATATGCACCGGCGTCGGTGAAGTCGACGCCGTCGTGTTCGCCGACGCCCTCCACTCGGAATTCTGCCCGCAACCCCCACGCGGGCAACTCCTTAAAGGGCGGTTCGTACACGTCGTCGAACATCAACCGGAGCCTGTTGCGCCACCCGCGCGACGCGGCCAAGGCGTTGAACTGATGCTGCCGCAGAATGTGCGCGCCGAACCGGTTGGAGTAGGTGTGGGTGCTCTCCTCGGCCGCGGTCAGCAGGTAGATCTCGCGATGGGCCTGCTTGAACGGTTGAACGATCTCATGCCGCTCCAGCCATTCCCGCCAGGCCGTCACCGTGACGACCTCCTCACCGATGGGGTGCCACAGCTCGATCCGGGAGGAATCGGTGATCTCGACCGGTTTATCCGACAGATCACGCCACGCACCGTCGGCAAAGCCGCACGTCTGGCCGTTTACCCGCCACAACAGCCGCCTGGTCAGCGTTCCCACGAGTGGGTGTCGGTCGTATCGAGAGCGCCATGATTCGCCGGTCCACTCCCTCTGCAGCAGAAACTGCCGATCGATCCGGCCCGCCTGTGCCGACACCATCGCGTTGATGTCCTTGATGCCTGCTTTGAGCATCTTGATCTCGTCGGCGTGATCGCGTTTAACTCCGGCGGGCGGAGTCTTGGTTCGTTTCCCCGCATCGTTGAACCAGGCGAGTACGGCCGCGGTTGTCACCGTGATCTCGGCCCGACAGTCACCGAGTTCAACGGCACGATAACCGACATCGGTCAAACCGTATGTGGGAACGGCCATCTCGTCGATCTCGTCGCGAGAAACACCCAGGGCTTCCGCCTTCGCCTGCATCGCGGTGTTGATCTGGTTGAGGGTGCCTTTAAACCTGACACCGGAGCTCAACCGGGCGAGTTGGCCGAGCGCGTGCTCACCATCCATACGCGATAGCGCGTATACGGCGGCGTTGGCGATTTTGGGGGCGCGGGGCCCGACTCCGGGGATCTTCTTCAGCATGATGTCGACCAGCCGCCCCATGCGGCGAGCCGTGTCCGCGTCGTCGGCGACCAGTGCCAGCGTCCAGACGAGCCCTCGCGCGGCCACCGTATTGTAGGGATCGAGCCACTGTTCGAGATCGTCCTCATCGGATCTACACTCGACCGGGAAACTTCGGCCGACGGCAGTATGTTCGAGCCATCCGTTGACGATTCGGCTCACGTCGTCCCCGATATCGGCCACCAGGCGGCGGGTTTCCTTCTCCCACTTCCTCGTCGGTTTGGCCGTCGACGCGGTTGCGCAGTGGACGACCAGGTCACGCCACCGCGGTCCCAACGTGGCGAGGTCTTCCAACACCTTGTCGGCCCAGATCTCCCCGGGGCTCAATACGGGGTCGTCCAATGTCTCGACGAAACGCCCGAACTGTTCTTTATGGGTGAAAAAAGTCGCAGTACGGCGGGCCGTCGCCACGGCGGCACCGGAGATCGGACGACCGGCGGCGGCGAGCCGCTCCATCGAAACCTGAATCGACACGGTGTCCCAGGCATCCCAGCCCCGCCCCAGGTCGTCCACAAACGATGCGTGAATCTCGAGGTCGCTACCGCGCCGCCACCGTTCCCGGAGGTACTCTCCCGCCGTGCTCAGGCGATTCCGCACCCCTCCGTCGGCCGGTCGCGCCGACATCAACATCTGTGCCAGGTTCAGGACGTCGTCGACTGCCAACCGCTCCAAGGGCTTCATGTATTCACCGTCGACCGACATCCACAGCACCCGTGATGAGGTCGCCAGCCGGGTGTAGACGCCCACAAGACCATCCAGATCGGATGCGTCGACGAGGTCTGTGATCTCGGCGGGGGTCGGAAGATCCTTCGACATCAGCCACCCACCAGAGGAACGAGCTTCAGAAAGGTCACTTCGGTGCCTTCGGTGAGCTGGACCGGCTCGTCGAGGCCCTCCACCTGCCTGTCGTCGACGAGAACGAGAAAGCCGTTACGACCGAACGCCTCGACCGCCAGCTCGAACTGTCGCTGGGGTTCCACCCGATGGCTGGTGTTGCGCTTACCGTTGAGAGCGGCTTCCACCTCGCCGGGTTGAACCAGGCCCGTGAACCCGGTGGAATTCTTGGCGTTGTGTTCGGCCACCTCCTGGAAGATTCGGCGGCGAATGATCTCGCGTAGCGGCAGCCGTTCCTCGAATATCTCCAGGTGTCGAACATCGCCGCGGTCACCGGCGGTCGTCTCGTCGACAAAAGCGATCGTCGTCATGCGCGGCATTCTAGGGAACGGCTGCGACATCGCCGTGGGGCCAAAACGGCGTCGTCTTTCGATCCTCGCCTCGTTCGAAAGCCTGTCGCGTGGACTCCGGACCGAGCCCGGCGCTCTTGCCGACGCGTCCACTCGTCAACACCACACGACACTTCACATCGATAAGCTTGAATTGCCCATAACCCTTGAACACCAAGGAGAGTAACGTGCCTCCCATTGCCCAAGCCCTACGTCGCATCCTCGTCGTCATCACATTCGCCGCCACAACCCTCGTCATCGGCTCCACGACCGCGCCCGCCGCCGACCTCGTCAACGGGGCCGTCCGAGGTGGGCAAGCCGTCTTCTTTGATCAACACCGCTGCATGATCGGCTTCTCCGTCGAACACTCCGCCAACGGCGACGGCTTCGTCACCGCCGGCCCGTGCGGGACCGTGGGCCAACAGGTCAGACTGTCCCCCGGCGGCACACCCGTCGGCGTCGTTGCGGCGCAGACAATCGGTTGGTTGTATGTCGACCTGTACAACGGCTGGACCTCCGAACCGTATGTTTTCCCCAACCAGCCGGTCACCGGCTACGGTCAGGCACCGGTGGGTTCCTCGGTGTGCAGCATTGGTCCCACCACGGGCGTGCACTGCGGAACCATCGCCGCGCACAACCAGACCGTTCACTTTCCCACCGGAACCGTCACCGGGCTTACCCGCACCGACGTCTGCGGTGAACCCGGCATGATCGGCGCCCCCTTCCTGTCCAACGGGCAGGCGCAGGGGGTCGCCCTTGGTGGCAGTGGCGACTGCACGACGGGCGGCACCACATACATTTTCCCGATGATGCCCGTCGTCGGCGCCGGCCTGTTGATCAAGACGGTGTAATCGACCTTCGGCGATCGTGGCCACGTCACGACGTCGGACTCCTACCCGAAACCGAACGCATCGGCGTGACGTGATTCCACACGTCGGGGTGGTCGTCGGCGACCGCCCCGACGTGTGCAACACGCTGCGAACGGCCCTCCTTTCCATTGACATTGTTCGATTCATGCATGGACAATCGATTAGTGAAGTTTGCTAAGTGTTTACGGGAAGAAGGAACATCCATGCGAATCCGTCTACCACTTCTCCTCACCGTCGTCATCGCCCTCCTCACGCCCGCCGCCCCCGCCCACACGGCGGTCCCCGCGCCCCCGGCACCTGCGGAGACGGCCGTGGCCACCAACGGTCCGCTAACGGTATGCGGTAACCGACTGTGCAATCAGGACCGACAACCGGTGCAACTGCGCGGCATGAGCACCCACGGCCTCCAGTGGTACAGCCAGTGCATCAACGACGCGTCCCTCGACTTTCTGGCCGACGACTGGAACGCCGACGTCATACGACTGTCCATGTACATCCAGGAAGGCGGCTACGAGACCGATCCCGATCACTTCACCGCGCTCGTCGACCAACTGATCGCAGAAGCCGACCAACGCGGCATGTACGCCATCGTCGACTGGCACATGCTCACCCCGGGCGATCCGCATCACAACCTCGATCGGGCACGCACGTTCTTCTCCACCATCGCGCAACGGCACGCCGACAAAGACAACATCCTCTATGAGATCGCCAACGAACCCAACGGCGTCTCCTGGGCAACCATTAAGGACTACCACGAGCAGGTCATCCCGGTCATCCGCGAACACGACTCCGACTCGGTGATCCTGCTGGGCACCCGCGCGTGGTCGTCCCTGGGGCTCTCCGAGGGAGGCGACGAAACCGAGATCGTCGACAACCCCGTCAACGCCGACAACATCATGTACACATTCCACTTCTACGCCGCGTCACACGGGCAGCAATACCTCGATGCGCTCGACCGCGCCTCCGACGTCCTCCCGATCTTCGTCACCGAGTTCGGCACGCAGACCGACAGCGGCGACGGCACCAACGACTTCGCCATGTCGCAGCGGTACATCGACCTCATGGCCGCCAAACGAATCAGCTGGGTGAACTGGAACTTCTCCGACGACTTCCGATCGGGCGCCGTCTTCCAGACCGGCACCTGCCCGAACGGACCATACGAATACGGATCGTTGAAACCGGCCGGCCAGTGGATCTACGACCGCATGAGGTAAGGGCCCCGGTGACGATCGGACGCGCGACGCCGCCGGATCGGCCGTAAAACAGATCAGAACCAACGCCACGAGACTTACCAGGCCGGCAACGATTGCGGCGGCGCGCAGACCGGCGGTGAAGTCGCTGTTGGCGGCCACGATCGCCCCCAACAGAGCCACACCGATGGCCAGACCCGTCTGCCGGGTCGTGTTGATGGTCGCTGCGGCGATCCCGGACCGTTGCCGGGGCGCCGCAGTGACGGCCGCGGTCGTCGTGGGGGTCATCGACAACCCGATCCCCAGCCCGATGCACACGTACAGCGGCCCCAGGAGCGCGTACGACGAGTCGGGCTGGACCAAGAACAGCCCGCCGACCCCCACGGTCGACAAGGTGTAGCCGACCATCAGTGCCGGACGGGGCCCGCTACGTCCCGTCCACCTTCCCGCCAACGGCGCCACGAGTCCGGTGGCCACCGCCATCGGGAGAAACGCCAGGCCCGCCTCCGTCGCGGTCAAGTGTTGTACCTGTTGCATGAACAATGACAGGAACGCGTATATCGCGTACGGTGCGAACCCCAACGCCGCCGAGGCAACGTTCATCACCGCGAAATGCCGATCGGTGAACATCCGCACGGGAAGCATGGGCGACGCACGGTGCCACTCCACGATCACGAAAACGGTCAACAGCACGGCGGCCCCAGCCAGGGTCATCAGGGCCGTGACATCACGCCAGCCGGTCTCGCCCAACCGAATCAGCCCGAACGAGAGAGTGCCCAATGCCGATATGCCGAGCACCTGTCCCGGCAGGTCCAACGCGGTGTCGGCGGGATCGGACGACTCGGGGACAACCAGGACGGTGCCGATGAACCCGACGATCCCCACAGGTACGCCCGCCCAGAATATGGCCGGCCAGCCGTACGCGTCGATCAGAAAGCCGCCGATCACCGGCCCCGCGGCCAATCCGACCGCCGACGCCGCCGCCCACACGCCGATTCGCCGCGCCCGTTCCGCAGGGTCGGTGAACGTCTGGGTCAAAATGGACAACGACCCGGGGATGAGCATGGAGGCACCGACACCCTGGACCACACGTCCCACGATGAGGCTCGGCAGCCCGGTCGCCAAGGCGCACAGCACCGAACCGAACAGGAACAGCCCGACCCCGAACAGGAACACCCGCTTACGACCGAAGCGGTCTCCCAGGGCCCCACCGGTGAGCATCAACGCCGACAGGCAGATGGCAAAGGCGTTGACGACCCATTGCAGGCCCGCGAGGTTGGTACCGAGGTCGAGTTCCATCGCCGGAAGGGCAACGTTGACGATGCTGATGTTGATGATGGCCATGAAGTTGACCAGCGCCAGCGTGGCAAGGATGGCGTTACCGACGTTTTTGCGCATGCATCGACTTTCGCTTCAGCTGAGGAACCGGGAGAAAATGCAAAAGTCTACAATGGGCGCTTATAGCCGATGTGGGAGTCGACATACCCCAGCCGCGAGTAGAAGCGATGCGCGTCGGTACGAGTCTTGTCGCTGGTCAACTGAATCAGGCGACAACCACGCGTTCGCGCCATGTCGGCGGCCCACTCCATGAGAATCGCACCGACCCCGTCGGAACGACGATCCCGCCGCACTCGCACCCCCTCGATCATCGCGCGGCTCATGCCGTTTCGGGACAAACCCGGGACGATGCTCAACTGTGCAGTGCCCACGACACCGGAATCGTCGACCGCGACCACGAGATACTGGTTGTGGTCGGTGTCAATGGCCTCGAACGCGGCCCGATATGCGGACAGATCACCGGGGTTCTCCCGCGTGGCACCCAACGGGTCGTCGGCGAGCATGTCGACGATCGCCGGAATATCATCCACATCGGCCACACGTACTCGAATGGAATTCACCCGGCCATCCTAAGCTCAACCTTCGTTCAACTCGGTCGAATGTGGCCAAGGCAACCGGTCAAGCGCCCCACAGCCAGTCGACGGCGTCAGCGTAGCCCTGGTAACCGGCGGCGGTCGGATGAAAGGAGTCGCCGGCGGCGGTTCGGGGCCCGTTGATCCACGGCACCTCGTCGCACACGCCATGCTGCGTGAACTGGCTACGAACGTCGATGAACCACAGTCCCTCCGCGAAGGCGGCGCGCATCGTCGTACGGTTCAACAGGTCCGCCGCCCGGTTTATCCACTGCTGCTCCGTGACGCTCAAACCTGGTGCGTCGGTGCACTCGGTTTCACCGAACAAACGCGGATAACCGACCACGGCGATCGCCGCATCGGGTGCGCGCAACTTGATCTCGGCGTACAGCGCCCGCAGGTCGTAATACAGATTCTCGCGTATGTTGTCCCATGCCCGGTTGACGTGCCCTTCGCACTCGTCGTCCTCGATCACCATGCACGCCGAGATCACATCCACCCAACCGGCGTCATTCCCGCCGATCGAGATCGTCACCCGGTCGGTGTCGTCGGCCAGCACGTCCAACTGGTTGTCCCAGACGTCGTGAATGTGGGCGCCGGCGCAGGCCACCGAGGTCAGATCCCACTCGTGATACGACGCCACGAGCTCCGGGTACGAGTTGTTCGAGCGACGGCAGTTCGTCGTGTCGTAGTCACCGGCACCGCTACCGGCGGTATAGGAATCGCCCAACGCCACATAGTCGAGTCCCGGCTCCCGAGCCACCGCAGCACTCGACACACCCGCCAAGGCAAGAGCCACAACGGTCACGAGGACGCCGAGACGGCGGGGGTACCACATGGTGGGGGCTCCGAGCAGGTCACAAGGTCGAGGGATCTTCGACTTATCCTAACCGGGCCCCGTGAGTCGTCCGCCACGGCTTTGCCCACCGGGCACACCGCGTTCACGCACGCGTCATCTCACGCTCGACAGATCAACTCGGTGTGAACGACGACGAACCATCCCGCCGGATGATCCGCCCACCACCGCCAGGCTTGAGCCATCCGCGCAAGATCCGCTTGACGACAGTTGCCCGATTCCACCGCGACGGTCCCCACACGCGACGACGTCACCCGGTCGGCCCAAGTGTGCCCCCACCACGAGCGTTCCTCGGGGGTGGTGAAACACCACACCGACGCGGTCGTGGTGATCTCGGAGAAGCCCGCGGATTGAGCCCACTCAAGGAGTCGGCGGCCCGCGTCCGGTTCCCCGCCGCACTCGCGCGCGACCGCGCGATAAACCCGCAACCAGTCGTCCAGCCCCGGGACGGCCGGATACCACGCCATCGCCCCGTAGTCCGCCTCGCGGGCGGCGACGATGCCGTCCTTCCTGCACGCCCGCCGCATCGCCGTCAATGCGGCCACCGGATCGGACACGTGCTGCAGAACCTGGTGTGCATGAACGACGTCGAAACCGTCGACGTCCAGGTCGTAAACGTCGCCGACCCGGAAGTCGACCGTTGACTCCACCGACGCCGCCTCTTCGATCACCGAGGATTCGGGATCGACGCCGACAACGCGCCCCGGTGCCACCCGTCGCGCGAGGTCACGTGTGATCGTCCCCGGGCCACATCCAACGTCCAACAGGGATGTTCCGGGCTTCAGACGAGGCAACAGATAGGCGGCGGAGTTGTCCGCGGTACGCCACCGATGCGACCGCAACACCGACGGCGTGTGCCCATGCGTGTACGTCGCCATATCTCCACCCCTACCCGGCGTATTTGCCACACGAGACTAAACTCGCCGTTCCGCCACCGGAGCCTGACATCTCACCATGTGGTCGCGTTCCGTCGTCCGACGCTCCGCCGTCGTCCAACAAAAACGGGACACCCTCCAGCGGGCGGCCACGGGATCGTGGTGGTGATCCAAACTTGATCCCGAGGTATCCGCTATCACACGATCCGGCACGAAAGGCGACATGACCACCCACACCAAAGCCGGAGGGGCCGGCTCGCTGCGCGACTTTGCCTACGACGAGATTCGGCGTCGCATCATCGAAGTCGAACTTCCACCCGGAAAACGACTCATCGAGCGGGACCTGGCCGCCGGACTGGACGTGTCACGCATTCCGCTTCGTGAGGCGTTGCGACTTCTGTCGGCCGAAGGGCTTGTCGTCATCGTCCCCGGCCGCGGAACAATCGTCAGCCCGTTCACTCCCACCGACGTCAACGACCTGTTCGACGTGCGCACCAGCATGGAGACCACGGCGGTGGAACTGGCGACCCAACGGGCGACGGCACAGGACATGACCGAGTTGCACCACATCCTGACGCTGGGCCGCGACTTCCACGAGCACCCCCGACGGCTCACCGACCTCAACGTCGACTTTCACAGCCGGATCGTCAAAGCCTCGGGTAACAAGCTGCTCGAAACCCTGATGCGACCACTGGAATCACGACTTCGCTGGCTGTTTCACCTGGCCATCGACATAGATCCCGTCGTCCAGTGCACCGCGCACGAGACCATCTACGCCGCGTTGGAACGCCGAGACGGTCAGGAGGCTCAACGACTCATGCGCGAACACATCGAGAACGGGCGCGAGCCCATCCTGGCCATGGCCGAAAGCTGGAACGCCGACGACATCGATCCCGAAAAGGCGACGCACACGCGCCGCCGCGCCGGCAGAAACAACCGCTAAGCATGCTGCGGGCCGTCGCCCGAGGTATCCCTCCAACGACGGCCCCTGAAGCAACGACCGCTACAGCTTCACCAATCTGACCCCGTCGGCGACGATCTTCCCACTGCCGCCGGTCCAACGGCTGACCCCCACCACGGGGTACTCGCCGGCGTCAAGTTCGAACTCCCCGATCGACTGCCATGTGCCTCCTCCGGTGCGTTGGTCGACATAGGCGGTCTCCCAATCACCCGTGGTGTTGACTATGTAGGGAGCACGGTCGTTGTGATCGTCGGCCTCGGGATACCAGACCTCGACCCGATATTCACCCCTGCCCGGCACCGCGAGTTTGTACCACAGAGGATCGGAGTGCCGAGCCGGTCGTGTCCACGCGTGGTTCTTGCCGAGCTGCCCGGGCATGTCTCCGGTGTTCCAAGCTCCGGACGCATCGACCTTGGCGTCATCGTTGTCGAGTGTCACCGGCTCGGATCCGGCGTCACGAATCAGGTCCATGTACCGGTCCCAATCCCAGCCCTTGCCGGGGTCGGTGTGCGTCGCCCCGGGGACCTCGCTGTGAGCGATGATGTGGTCCCGGTCGATCGGGATGTCGTATTTGTCGCACAGCCACCGCACCAGTTCCGCCGACGACTCATACATCTCGTCGGTGTACCACTTGTCGGGATTTTCGACGTACCCCTCGTGTTCGATACCGATGGACGTGACGTTGTAGTCCCAGTTACCCGCATGCCAGGCGATGTCGGCCTCGTGCACCATCTGGGTGATCTCACCGTCGTGAGAACGCATGATGTAGTGCGTGGTCACCTCCGAATCCGGGTTGCGGAACCACGCCTTGGTGCCCTCATAGGAACCCTGCATGGTGTGAACCACGACCTTGTCGATCGGATCGCTCTTCGGACGATTCGCGTTCGTGTAGTTGCCCTTGTGAGCGGGCACCCACAGTGCACCCTTGTAGTCGGCCTTGGCCGCCTCGGGCTCGGAGTCGTGTGGACGAAAGGCGTCGCCGCCATCGTCGCCTCGGCCGCCCGGCTCCGCCTGCGCCGCAACCGCAGGCACCGTCACCAGAACCGCCGCCAATACCGCCGTCAACAATCCCCGCATAAGCGACAGTCTGCCCACCGCGGTTACATTCCGTTATGGATTCGTGAAAATCAACGCTCTTGATCGACACAACGGCGCAACTCTGCCTCCGCCGCGTTTCCTCCTGTGCACATGACGACGACGCGTTGACCCGCCAACTGCGACTTCATCACCGACAACGCCGCCGTGGCAGCCGCACCCGCGCCCTCCGCGACAGTCCTGGCACGACTGAGCAGAAGCCACTGTGCGTGAGCGATCTCGGCGTCGGACACCAGACGGAAATCCGCCAAACGTCCGCGCAACATACGTTGCGGCAGCCCGAACCCGGCCCCGGTGGCCAAACCGTCGCAGACGGTAAGGTTGGGGCGCGTCACGAGTTCACCGGCTCGCCACGAGTCGTGCGCGGCCGGCGATGCGTCGGACTGCACACCCACGACCCGGCAGTCGGGGTTCAGCGCCTCGGCCACCACGCACGCCCCCGCAGCTCCCGTGCCGCTCCCCACCGGAACCAAGACGACGTCGACGTCGGGCAGTTCGGTGAAGACCTCCAGGTAGGCGGTAGCGACACCGGCGATCAGCGCGGGTTCATCGGCCGCACTGACAAGCCTCATCCCCCGCGACCGGGCGAGCCCCGCCGCGTGTTCGGCGGCGGTTTCAAGATGTGGGCCGTACTCCACCAGGTGAGCACCCAGCGCGCGAACCGCCGCGGCCTTCACCGGGTTGGGATCGGCCGGAACGACGATGACACATTCCACGCCGAACCGCCTCGCCGCATAGGCCAGGGACTGGGCGTGATTGCCGGTCGAATACCCGACGATTCCCGCATTACGGTCCGCTGAGTCCATGGTGGCCAAGAGATTGATACCGCCGCGCACCTTGAAAGCACCGATCGGCTGCAGGTTCTCGTGCTTGACGAACACCTCCGTCCCCGCGATCGCGTCCAACGCCGGATAGGAGGGCAACGGCGTGGGTTCGAGGTGATCCGACAGTCGGCGACGAGCGCGATAAACGTCGTTCAGTGAGACCATGCGTCCATTCTTCGCCGTGCCGGACGGCGGCACAAGAACCACGGCGGCCGGTCCCCCTGTCGGTTCCCATGCCGGGACGGCTTGGCTTACAAGGCGACACCACGACGCAGACAACCCACCCACAGGCCCACAACACCCCGAGCCCCACAACGCAAGGCACCGACCCGCGCCGCCTACCAACCATGTAGGCAAGCGGGCCGACACCACGACACAGACAACCCACCCACAGGCCCGCAACGCCCGGGCCCCGCGACGCAAGGCACCGACCCGCGCCGCCTACGAACCGTGTAGGCAAGCGGGGCGGTAACACCGCGTCGCGGATGGCCGGGCGTTGCGGGTTATTGGGAGAGTTCGTCGCGGACGGTGTCCAGCGCCACCTTCACGGCTCCACGCAGGACGGGTTCGGTGTCCGCGGTTCCCACGACGACTTTCGGCTCCATGGGGGCTATACGGGGAAGAGCCGCCGTCACGCGGTCGGCGAGGGCTTCTCCGCCCGCGTAGCCGACTTCGCCTCCCAACACGATCAGGGCGGGATCGAGGACCGAGCAGACGGAGGAGACGCCCAGGGCCATGCGGTCGGCGACCTGATCCAGGAATTCAGCGTTTTTGCCTTCGTCGTCGGTGACCGCGTGGGCGATCTTGTCGACGGCGTCGTTACCCGTGATTCCGAGATTCTCGCCGAGGGTTTCGATCACGTCGGCACCGATGAGTCTTTGGAACGAGCCTTTGGCGCGGCGGGTCACGGGTCCTTCCGGGAGGGTCGTCCCGGTGACGGGGAGATAGCCGATCTCTCCGGCGCCGCCGTTGGCTCCGCGGTGTAGTTTGCCGCCGAGCACGATGCCGACGCCCAATCCTCGACTGAACCAGACGTAGACGAAGTCGTCGACGCCTTGTGCCGCGCCTTCTCGGTGTTCGGCGACGGCGGCGAGGTTGACGTCGTTTTCGATGACGACGGGTTTGCCGAGGTCGGCTTCGAGTGCATCGTGGAGTCCTCGATGCCAGGTGGGGAGATCCCAGGCGAACCCGATGTCGCCTGACCCGGGGTCGATGATGCCGGGGGCGGCGAGCATGACGCGGCTGACCTTGTCGACGGTGGTGTCGGCGGCGATGGCCGCCGCTTCGACGGCTCGTCGGACGACCTCGACGGGTGGGTCGCCGTCGGTAAGTTCGAGCTCTACGCGGCCTTTGATCTCTCCCACGAGGTCGGCGCAGGCGGCGACGATGAAACCGGGACCGACGTTGATGCCGACGACGTAGGCGTAGGAGCCGACGACGGCGTACACCTGTGCGTTGGGGCCACGGTTACCGGCCCGGGTGCCGATGGCCTCGATGAGACCTCGTGATTCCAGCCTTTCCACCATTTGGGAGGCGGTGACTTTGGAGAGCGATGTGGCGGCGGCCAGTTGTGCTCTGGTTTGCGGGCCTTCGGCGAACAACAGGTTCAAGGCGGCGCGGTCGTTGAGAACCCTCAGCAGTTGTGGAACACCGGGTGACTGACGCTGCGCCATCGAAATGGACCTTTCATGCCTTCGGTTGCCGGGAGCCGCCGAGTTTCTTACCGTATCGCCGCTCTGCAAGGGGCCAGGCGGTGACGACGGCCGGGTATCTGCATCTTTCCCCATTGACCTGGGCTCGGGCAAGGCGCGGTGGTCGTCTGTTCGAACCCGGGCGACCGCTGGGGTGGACCGGTTTTGTCGGTGTCCCATAGACTAATCGATAGTTTAGTTTCTAATAGGTCGGCGAATAGGACATCCATGACGCAACGTTCAGATCTTCGCACCTTGGCGCTGCGAACGCTTATCCCCGGCTTCACCGGGACAAGCGCACCCTCATGGGCACTGGACCTGCTCGCCGAAGGCCTGGGCGGCTACTGCCTGTTCTCTTTCAACGTGACCGATCCCGAGCAGCTGGCACGGCTGAACGCATCACTGCGCGACGCGGGACCGTCGGCGATCATCGCCGCCGACGAGGAGGGGGGTGACGTCACCCGGTTGCACACCGTCACCGGCAGTCCCTACCCCGGAAACGCCGCGCTCGGCGCGGTCGACGATCCCGTTTTGACGACCGCCATTCACCGGTCAATCGGAAACGAACTCGTCGCCGCCGGTGTGAACCTCAATTTTGCTCCCGCCGTCGACGTGAACGTCGAGGACGCCAACCCGGTGATCGGTACCCGTTCATTCGGCCGCGACCCCCGGAGCGTGGCCCGGCACGCGGCCGCCGCAGTCAAAGGTTTGCAGGAGGTCGGCGTGGCCGCCTGCGCGAAGCATTTCCCCGGTCACGGGGCTACGACCGTCGACTCGCACCTGGCGATACCAACCGTCGACGTTCCCCTGTCGGTGTTGCGCGAACGTGAACTCGTTCCGTTCGTTGCCGCCATTGAAGCCGGGGTTCGGACCATCATGAGCGGGCATATTCGCGTTCCCGCCGTCACCGGTGACGCGCCGGGCACCTTGTCCCGCGCCGCCATGACCGGACTGCTGCGCGACGAGCTCGGATTCGACGGGGCGATCGTCACCGACGCCATGGAGATGCAGGGCGCTTCGGGGAAGCTGGGCATCCCGGAGGCCGTGGTGCAGGCCCTGCTGGCCGGGTGCGACCTGATCTGCACCGGCGGCGAGACGCAGAAAGCCGGTCCCATGACCGATGTGATCGATGCGACGGTCGACGCGATCACCACTGCCGTCTCCGACGGAAGGCTTCCCGTCGAACGGCTCGAGGACGCCGTGGCCCGCGGTGACGCGCTACGCGCCTGGCAGGCCGAACGCGACGGTTCACAGGCCGGACGGGAGTTGGGACTGGAGGCGGCTCGACAAGCCATCACGCTCGAGGGCGTGATCGGCGACCTGTCCCGGGCCGTGATCGTGCAGATCGACTCCCCCGCCAACATCGCCGTCGGTGACGCCGCGTGGGGCGTGACCCCGCTGTTGACCAAGCTGCTTCCCGACGCCGAGGTGCACTACGTCGAAAACGATGCGGAGGTCTCACGAAAGCTGGTGCGCAGCGTCCGGGGTCGGCCGGTGGTCGTGGTGTCGCGAGACACTCATCGCCGAGCCGACGCTCGCGCGCTGGTCAACGACCTGGCTGCCGTCACATCGGTGGTTCTGGTCGAAATGGGCTGGCCCGCGGCGTGGCGGCCGGACGGGGTTACCGGGTACCTGGCCACCTATGGTGCGGCATCGGCGAACGCCCGGGCCGCTGCGGAGATTCTTGTGAACCGGTGACATACCGACCACTGAGGATCCTTTATGGCCGGTGGCCTTTCATCGGTGTGAGCAATGGGGTTACGATGCCCCTATGCCCTCGCACGATCCCTCCTGTTCTTTCGCTGCGCTCGTCAAAAGCCGCCGCCAAGGCACCCCGACATGACCGGCGAACTGGAATCACTGACCTACACCGAATGCGCCGAAGGCGAAAGCCTCAGCGGTGAAGGTGGTTTCGGATTCCAAGCCGCGTCCGCCGGCGCGGGAACCACCGCGCGGCGGCTCGTCGCCCACAATCTCCTCCACGAGGGCGACCCGCTGAGATCGGTACCGTCGGAATCGTTGGCGCACATCGCCGCCGACGGGTGGTTCGCCACCGCGAAGGGCACCTACCTCGGTCCCGCCACCGACGGCGCCGCAAACCACCTCACGCACGCCGTCGCGGTCGCGGACCCGGCGGCGTACTCGCACGTGCGTCCGGCCCAACTACTCGGTTCGCCCTTCTGGTTGACCACACCGGTTCCACCGGGCCCCACCGAGCCCGTCGCCGCGGGATGGACACCTGGTCTTCCGGGGGAGACGATCGTCGAATTCGTGCGGGACCGTCCACACGGTACCGAATGGCTGGTGGCGCTTCACTCGGTCCTGTCCGATGAACAGGACCAGCGTCGCATCACGTTCGTCGGCGACGACCTACAACAGGTGTGTTCGTGGATCGCCGCGGTGACAATCCTGTTGCCTTCACACGTCGCGCTGCGAGTCGGCTTCAAACTGCCGGTATTGGATCCGTTGCAACGCAGCGCCCACCGTCTGGTCAGCGTAACCCCCGAGGAGGCGCCGCCCGGCCTGTCTGCCGCCGACCCGCACGGCATGCACGTGTTCGATCTTCGCACCGATGAGCACAGCCTCGTTTACATCGACCCCGCCTCGGAGGCGTGGGTGTCGATCCTGATGCAACACGGCGTCGACCGGCTGGACGAGGCCGTCGAGTTCGCCGCCGCCTCTGACCTGCCGCCCAGTCCGGCCGTCTCGTTGGCGGCGGCGTGTGTGTTCGATGAGCCGCCGCCGCGGCGTGATGCCGGCAAGGTCGCCAACTGGCTGGTCTACGGCTCCGACGATCGTTACGCCGCACACGGCCGCGCGCTGACGGACATGCTGCTGGATTACCCGGATCCGCCGTACGACCTACTGGTGGCCCTGGACGACCTGTGCACGATGGGGCGGCTCCCGGGTCGCGGTGCCGACATCCGGTTGGCGCTTCTGGAACACGAATGTCGTGATGTCACCGAGGTCGGCATCTACCGTCCCGACCGCCTCGACGAGATCCCCTTCGACGAATGGGAGACCGAGCATCACGATCAAGCGGTCAAACTGTTGACCGAAACCCTCAACACGGTGCACTCCGACCGTTTTCATCTGGTCCTTCGACTTGCAGACCGTTTCACATTGGACACACCGACGTGGGAATCGGCGGTCGCGGCGCGGTTCATCACGTGGTGGGCCGAACACCCACATCTGTCACCCGATCCCTGTCAGGGTCCCGGTGGGGATGCGTTGCGTGAACGCCTGCATGCGGTGCTCCGCCACAAGTGCGAAGCCGACGACGTCGAGGCCGACCGTATCGGTCGTGAGTGGAGCGATCGTGCGTGGTTGTGGTTCAACACGCCGGACATCGACGATGCCCTGTACTGTGCCTGCCTGTCCCACATGATGGCCGTGGGCACCCTCGACGAACGACTCCGTCTGGTCACCCACCATCTCGAGCACGCCGAATCGAGTGACCTGAACTGGCTGGCAGGAGTGCTGTGGCGTCGTTGTGCACCGAACACGGCCGAATTGGACGTTCTCGCCGACAGGTCTCCGACCGGACTGGCCGTCGACCAACAGCTGTTGAGCGTGCTGTGCGAGGAACTACTGCATCCGCAGTCGCGGCTGAAGCCCAGCCGTCTCAACACCGCCGCGGAACTCGTCCGCAAGGAACTACTCGCCGACCCCGACGTGGCGGAACTGGTCGAGCACGACGCGACGTTGCGCGACCTGGCGACCAACCCGGCCGAGGTCGAGAACCTCGCATCGGTGACGGACTACCTGGTCTCCACGCCACAGCTGTTGCGGCTGCACGAATCCACCGTGATCGACGCGTTCTCTCAGACGCGGGACCTACACGCGATCCTGTCGTTGTTGCACCTGTGCAGCAACGCGGGACAAGACCGGTACGCGATGGCACTGATAGGCAGACTCAACGAACCCCGCTCGGCGCGAGACGTGTTCACCGCCTACATCGTGATCACACGTCAGTTGGCCTCGGCCGGACGAATCCGTCGGTTGGAGGCGATGATCGAAGACATCCTGCTGGACGAGGAAGACCCGTTGTACAGGCGGGCAGTCGACATTCTCGCCGCCTTCAACGAGGAGCTGCACCGGGAGTTCACCGAACACTGCGACCGGTTGCGCACCCGAGCGCAGACGCCGTTGGTAAAACGGCTCCTCGGCCCACTGTTGGGCGACAAAACCGAATAGAAAACCCGCCGAGCCCGAACGGGCTCGGCGGGTTCGAAACTTTTACGCCTCCGACACCCGAACAGCGTCGGCAATGACGTAACCGGCTTCGCCGGTTTGACGGCTCACGCCGACCACGTCGTGTGTACCCGCGGTCAAGGTGTGCGTTCCGAGATCCACCCAGCGGCCGCCGCCGGTGGCCTGGTTGAGCACCACGGTCTCCGCACCACTGGCTGCGTAGACGATGAACGGAGTCGCCGTGTTGTAACCGGCGACGGAGGGATACCAGGTCTCGACCTTGTATTCACCGTCGGCGGGTATCTCAACGGCGAACTTCGCCTCGTCCGGCTCGTCCGCCGGGTCTGCGAACTTGTAGTCGGCACCGTGCTTGTTGTCGGAGTAGGTCGAGGTCGCCCACGCGGCACCGGCGGTGAACCCCTCCGAAGTGTTGTCGACGATCACAGAGAACCCGGGCGGGTCTCCGCCTCCGTCCAGCTTCGCCTGTACCTCTTCACGCAGCTGGGGAAGTTTCGCATACAAGGCGTCACCGGGGCAGGCGGTGGCGACAAAGTCGCGGTGCCCGTAGATTTCCGTGGCCGGTATGCCGTACTGCACGCACACGTAGGCGCAGAAGTCGACCATGCTGTTCCACAGCTCGTCCGGCGGCAGGATCGAGGTGAACGTTCCCTCGTTTTCGATGCCGATCCCGTCGGTGTTCGCTCCGGGAGCGTGCGCACCCTGCACCATGCCGTTACCGTCGTCAAGGTGCTGGAGGCTCGTGTGACGCCCCTCCATGATGTATCCGCCGCGACTGATCGTGAAGTGCTGTCCCGAATCCGCCCAGTTCCGCGGCGGATCCATGTGCCAACCCTGAATCTGGTAGGCGAGGTTATAGGCGTCCTGCTGTGTCGTACCGGTGGTGTTGGAGCTTGCCGTGTGGTGAATGACGATCTTGTTGGCGTTGTTCGGCAACTGGGTCAGACCACGCGGCGCGCGAGCGCCCCATTCTGCGGTGCCGGCGATCGTCGGCCGGGCCACATCGGCCTGTGCCACGTTCGTCGTCAGTAGAGCTCCGCCGCCGGCTGCTGCGCCGACGCCGACCAAAACTGCGCCACGGATAGCGTTCCGCCGGGAAATCCGAGGGCTTGTTGACATGAGTTGTGCTCCCAGGGGGTAAGGGATCAAAAAACGATCACTTGTACACGGCCGCGGGGCCCCTGCGGCCGAATAGTGTTCGTACCACGATCCCCACACCGTGGCCAACCCCACGAGTCACGAAATATGCATAATTTATGCCCCCGTCACCTGCGGTAACGGGCCACGTGCATCTCCGGTGACCGCATCATCGGGACAAAACAACGATGCCCCGGCGTCTCGCCGGGGCATCGTTATCGTCGGGGATCAGACCGTACGTCCCCCGCTACGGGACGCCGAAGCCTGAACCAGGGTACGGATTTGACGCAGCAACACCGACAGTGCCGCCAGGTCGGCATCGGACCCCGCGAACTCGTCCATTGCGCTGTTCACGCGGCTCAACGTCGCCGCATTGTCGCCCTCCCACTGGCTCACACGGTCGGATGCCGAAAGATCGGCGTCCGTGGAGGTCATGACCTCGGAGGTCAAAGCCGCCATCGCCGCGTACAGGTCGTAGCGAAGCGCCATGCGCGCCAGTGTCTGCCAACGGTCCTGTCGGCTCAACGCAGAAATCTTGGTCAGGACCTCGTCGGCTTGGAAGTGAGCGGTGATCGTGAAGTAGACGTCGGCGACCGACTCGAAGTCCCGACCGAGTTTGTCGGCCACATCGACCACGTCGATCAGCCCGAAGCCGTACATGAGACCGACAACCCGGTCGGCCAGTTCCTCGGGCACTCCCTTGGTGATCAGACGCCCGGCATACTCACGCATGCCGTCGACTTCACTGCCACGCAACAGTTCGGTGATCCTCGGCAGAAGGGCGGAGACCCCCGACCGAAGGCGTTTGATCTCACCGTGAACGTCCAGCGGGACGCGACGGTTCTGGACCAGCCACCGGGCGCCGCGGTCAAGCAGACGGCGGACGACAAGCTTCGCCGCGGTCTGTGCCGCAGCCGGGACCACGTTGTCGAGGTCCTCGATCTGCTGCCAGATCTCGTCCAGCTTGAAGACGTCGCGGATAATCACAAACGCCCGCAGAACATCCGGGACCGCGCAGCTGGTTTCCTCCGCCACACGGAACACATAGGATGTTCCACCGCGGTTGACGACCTCGTTGACCACTGCGGTCGTCACGATCTCACGCCGGAGCGGGTGCTCCGGCATGAGCCGGGCATAGCGTTCGCGCAACGGTGTCGGGAAGTAGTCCACGAGCACCGGTTCGGTCCAGGGTTCGTCGGGAAGCGACGTCTGGAGGATCTCGTCGGCCAGGCCGAGTTTGACGTAGGCCAACAAAACCGCCAGCTCGGGTTCGGTCAAACCCTTCGACGCCGCGATCCGCCGCTTGATCTCCTTCTCCGTCGGCAAAGCCTCGAGCTCGGGGTCCAGGTCGGCGGTGTTCGTCAGGTGTGTGATCAGGCGTCGATGCACCGACAGCAACTTGGCCGACTGAGCGTCGGCGCTGGCCAGTGCCGAGTTCTGTTCGTAGTTGTCCCGCAGAGACAGGTCTGCGACCTCGTCGGTCATCTCGACCAACAGTTGGTCACGGTCGGAGGCCCGCAATTCGCCGGCTGTGATCGCCTTCGACAACAAGACCTTGATGTTGACCTCGTGGTCGGACGAGTCGACTCCTGCGGAGTTGTCGATGAAGTCGGCCGCGATGTGGCCGCCCTTCATGGCGAACTCGATGCGGCCGCGCTGTGTGAAGCCGAGGTTGCCGCCTTCGCCGACGACGGTGCACCGCAGATCCTCACCGTTGACCCGGAGAGTGTCGTTGCCCTTGTCACCGACATCGGCGTTGGTCTCGGTGGCGCCCTTCACGTAGGTACCGATACCACCGTTCCACAACAGGTCGACCTCGGCGCACAGGATCGCCTGGATCAGTTCGCTGGGCGTCATGTGCGCGACATCGTCCTCGATGGACAATGCCTGTCGTATCTCCGGTGTGAGCGGGATCGACTTGGCTGACCTGGAGAAGACTCCACCACCCTTGCTGATGATCGAGGAGTCGAAATCCTCCCACGTGGACCGTGGCAGATTGAACAACCGTTGCCGTTCTGCGTACGCGGCCGCGGTATCTGGATCGGGGTCGATGAAAATGTGAATGTGGTTGAACGCCGCGACCAGTCGGGTGTGAGGCGAGCGCAGCAGTCCGTTACCGAACACATCGCCGCCCATGTCACCGATACCGACAGCCGTGTGTTCCTGAGTCTGGGTGTCCACACCCAGTTCACGGAAGTGACGTTTCACCGACTCCCAGGCGCCACGCGCGGTGATCCCCATCTTCTTGTGGTCGTAACCGGCCGAACCACCCGAGGCAAACGCGTCGCCAAGCCAGAAGTTGTACTTGGCGGCGACCTCGTTGGCAAGGTCGGAGAACGTGGCGGTTCCCTTGTCCGCGGCCACCACCAGGTAGGTGTCGTCCCCGTCGTGACGCACCACCTCGGCCGGCGGCAGGACCTTGCCGGCCGGGTCGATGTTGTCGGTGATGTCCAACAACGCCGAAATGAACGCCTGGTAGCAGGCTTTTCCTTCGGCCTGCAGCGCCTCGCGTTCGGCGGGCGGGTTCTTCACCACGAAACCACCCTTGGCGCCCACCGGCACGATGACGGCGTTCTTGACTGCCTGGGCCTTGACGAGGCCGAGGATTTCGGTGCGGAAGTCCTCTTTACGGTCCGACCAGCGGAGGCCACCGCGTGCGACCTTGCCGAACCGAAGATGTACGCCCTCGAACCGAGGCGAGTACACGAAGACCTCAAAAGCCGGCCTCGGCGCAGGAAGCTCCGGAATGGACTGCGGGTCCAGTTTGAACGCCACGTACGGCTTCGGACGTCCGTCGGCGCTGCGCTGGAAGTAGGACGTACGCAACGTCGCCTGAATCATGTCGAGGTAGGCCCGCAGGATGCGGTCCGCGTCGAGACTGGGCACTTCTTCCAGGCCGGCTTCGATCCGCTGAACAATCTGCGCGGCCGCATCCGTGCGAGCCTCGGCCGTCAGCTGCATCTCCGGGTCGAACCGGGTCTCGAACAGCTCCACGAGCATCGCTGCCAGCTGCGGGTGTGTCCCCAGGGTGGTGGCCATGAACGTCGAGGAGTGAAGGTTCCCGGCCTGTCGCAGGTAACGGGAGTAGGCCCGCAGGATCACCACCTGCCGCCACGTCAGGCCCGCCTTCAGGACCAGCGCGTTGAAGTCGTCGGTCTCCGCCTCGCCCCGCCACGATGCGGAGAAGGCGTTCTCCACGATCGACCGCACGTTCGGGACGTGAATGGCCGGGTCGGACAACCTCAACCCGAAGTCGTGCAGGTAGATGACGCCGTCTTCACGGTTGACCTGGAAAGGCCGTTCGTCGGCGACCTGCACACCCAACGAATGCAGAACGGGTAGCACCGCCGACAGCATCATCGGTTCGGCGAAACGGAACACCTTGAACCGGATATCGGCATCGCTCTTGCGGCGCCGGTACAGATGCAGCGCCAACTCGCCCGGTTGGTCGACCAGTTCCAGTTTGGCGATGTCCTTGGCCGCCTCGAACGGAGTGTGTCCCTCCTTATAGGTGTTCGAGAACCCCTTGACGTACCGGCCACACAGGTAGCTGGACTGTTCGGTTCCCACCTTGCGATCGAGGAGGCTCTCGAACTCCACGTCCCAAGACCGTGTCGCTTCGATCAGTTCACGCTGTATCGATTCGACGTCGATGTCACCGGGCGGGTTGGCCGGGTCGGTTCGCACAGTGAGGTGGATACGGGCAAGAACCGCATCCGAGACGTGAGTCGCGAAATCGACGCCGACACCGTTGAGCCGACGGACGAGGATGTCTTGGATCTTCAGGCGGTTGTCGGTGTTGAAACGATCGCGTGGCAGGTAAACCAGGCAGGAGATGAACCGTCCGTAGGTGTCCTTGCGGGCGAAAAGCCGCAACCGTCGCCGACCGGCGAGCCGCAGCACCGCCATCGACGTCCGGTAGAGGTCGTCGGTACGGATTTGGAACAGCTCGTCGCGGGGGTAGGTCTCCAGAATCGTCAGGAGGTCCTTACCGGAGTGGCTGGTCGGAGGCAGGCCCGAGCGCTCCATGACTTCGTCGACCTTGCGCCGCACGACCGGTAGTTCCTTCACCGACGACAGGTACGCCGACGACGTGAACAGTCCCAGGAACCGGCGTTCGCCCACGACGTTGCCCTTGTCGTCGAACACCTTGAAACCGATGTAGTCCATGTAGGCGTTGCGGTGCACCGTGGCACGGGAGTTCGCCTTGGTGACGATGAGCAGTCGCTGCTCCAACGCACGCAGTCGAGCGTCCGGATTCATTGCCGACAGCGGTTTGGGAGTGGACTGGTCTGCCCGCAGCAGCCCCAGACCGGTGCCCATTTTCGCCTTCAGCGCCAGACCTTCGTCGGTGTCGACGAGTTCGTATTCGCGGTAGCCGAGGAAGATGAACTGGTCGTCGGCCAACCAACGGAGCAGATCGACGGCGTCGGTAAGGTCCTTGTTGGGCACCGGAAGAAGGTGGCCCTCACCCTTGAACTCGTCGGCCAGTTCCAATGCGGCGCTACGCATCTTCTGCCAGTCTTCGACGCACTCGCGCACGTCGGTCAGGACACTGGAAACCTGACTGCGCACCTCGTCGGCAGCGCCTTCGTCGCGCAACCGGTCGATCTCGATGTGCATCCAGCTTTCGGTGACCACTTCACCGTCACCGCCGTCGGCCGGGGCCTCCTGTAGCGCGCCCATGACCTCACGCCGGACCGTCACCTGTGGGTGAACGAGCAGGTTGATGTCGCGTTTGTTCGCGGTGAGGGCTCCGGTGACGGAGTCCACCAGGAAGGGCATGTCGTCTGTGCAGACGTCGATGCGCGTCGGCAACGGTACGGGGTTTTCGCCGGTGGCCTCACCGATGTCGGGAGTCGTCACCGAGATCTTGAGTTCCCCGGGCAGTCGCTGCTCGGCGAGTTTCCGGTGGTCGACCACTATCTTGAACATGGCCGCAGCACCTCGACCGACAAGATCCTCGTCGGGGACGAAACGCCAATACAGCCGCACCAGCTTCGCGAGATTCTCGTCGTCGCCTGCCAGTTCGGCCGCTTCGGAGATCAGTCGCTCCCGGTTGGGCAGTTCTTCGTCGAAATCGCGTTCGTCGTCATCTGCCACTATCGCCAACACTGTTACGCCAGCTCCCAAATGATCGGCGTACCCACGCCGCTGTGGGCACCGCTATAAAAGAGACTACGTGCGTTCGGCGAATACAACACAACACGTCCGCCATGGGTGGCACGTCACACCGCAACCCTCACCGATCGCCTTTGTCGGGCGGAGGCACGACTCACCGATCAGTGCGTTCGAGCATATATACGACACCCGGTGCCATGAAAGACGACGAATAACGACACCGCGGGTCCCTTCGGCCCGTGTTCTTCAAGCAAGGGCCGAAACCAGGATGTCGACCAGCGCTTCGGCATACTCGCCGTCGGGGTCGTAATCGGGGTCGAACACCGTCAGTTCCATCCCCATACATTCCTCATAGGAGAAACAGACTTCGACGAGTTGTTGCAGCTCCCCGTAGGCGATACCTCCGGAGTCGGGACTGTCGACCGCGGGCATGACCGAGCCGTCGAGCACGTCTACGTCGACGTGCAACCAAAAACCCGAGACCGGCCCCAGCGACTCGACGGCCCACTCCGCGCTACGCACCGCACCCGCCGAACGCAGCTCGGGCACCGTACGGTGAGAGATTCCGGTAGCGGTCAACTCCATACGGTGGGCATCAGAATCTCTGATGCCCAGAACCGCGACCTGCGATGATTCGAAATAAGGCCGATGACCGTCGATATCCGTCAAATCAGGCTGTCCGCGTCCGGTCACCAAAGCCAGATCCTCGCCCGCGGCCGCACCGACATAAGGAGCGTTTCCCGGGTGGCGAAAATCGGAATGGCCGTCGATGAACACCAAACCGGCCTTACCGGGTTCGGGAAAACGGCGGCGCATCGCCAACCCGCCACCCAACAGAATCGAACAGTCACCGCCCAATACCAGCGGCCACTCACCCGCGTCGATGATCGCTTCAATGCGGGTGGCCAATTTGCGCGAATAGGCCGCAATTTCGCCCGATTGAGACACCCCGTCCCCGGGTTGCCAATCACCGGTGTCGAAACGCGGCGGAGTCAGACAACCGGCATCGCGCGCCGACAACCTGGTAACCAGACCCCGATCACGCAAAGCCCCCGGCGCCTTTGCGCAGCCGGGGACCGTGGTGGGGGTCGGCGGTCGCAACCCCAAATTAGAGGGAGCGTCCAGAATGGCTACGCGTCTCACCGGATCAAGGTAACCACAATCGGTTCAGAAAAGCACGGCGGACAGTTTTCTTCTGGCCTGCGTCACTATCGGGTCCTGCGGCTCGGCCACCAGGAACAATTCGAGAAGGTGTTTTCTGACCTTATCGCGTGATTCGCCGGAATTGCGTGCCACCAATTGAATGAGTCGTTCATACGCGGCCTCGGCCTGTCCGGAAATAACCATCGCGTCGGCGGCCGACAAAACGGCGTCGACGTCATCGGGGTCGGCGGCGGCCTTCTTCATGACCTCCTCCACGTCGGCATCGCCCACGCGACGCAACAACCGCACCTGCGCCAGCCCCGATTCGGCGTCGTCGTCCCCGGGGTTGTTCGACAGGTAACGTTTGAACGCAGCCTCGGCGCCGTTCAGGTCGCCCGACTGCAGCGCGGTCTCGGCGGCTTCCAGTTCCGGATCCAACGGAATCTCGGGGGCTTCACCACCGGCGGCCTCCAGCAGCTTGCCGATCCACTGCCGCAAGGTCTGCTCGGGCTGGACGCCTTGGAAAGCGTCGACGGGTCTTCCCCCCACCACCGCGATGACCATGGGGATGCTCTGCACCTGGAACGCGCCCGCCAACTGAGGGTTGGCGTCGACGTCGACCTTCGCCAACACCCAGGACCCTGCGCCTTCATTGGCGAGTTTCTCCAAGACCGGCGACAACTGTTTACACGGCCCACACCATTCGGCCCAGAAGTCGATGACGACGGGAGTGTTCAACGACCGTTCCAAGACCTCCGACTGGAACGTCGCCTCGGTTACGTCGATGACGGTGACTCCAGCGGATGGAGCCGGCCCGCTTCCCGTGGAGGGCGCGGCAGACTGTTGATCGGGTGCCGGACGAGCTTGCGCAAGCGATGACAAATCCACGGCACCGGCCATGAGACGCTGCGGTGCCTGGCGAGGGTCGGACGAGTTCATGGCACAAGTCTTACATCGCCGTGGCGGAAAGGTCACCGGGGTAGGGCCAATCCGACACAACGTGTCGTTCCGCTGCGGACGTGCGCCGCAGCGGAACATCGGTTACGGCGGCGACCCCGGCAACGGGTCACGGCCGTGGCCGGATCTATCAGGAGTGCCGTAAACGCCCCACCTCACGGGAGCACCGTCGACCGCCCTCCGTCCTGCGTCGTAGTAACCGCTGGTCGGCTGGTACGGAGGCGCCCGCGCTTCCACTCGACATCAAGAGGATGCCGTTGTCGTTGTCGCAAAGCCATGTCCGTGCCCGATCTCGTGAGACACGATAGGTGGGGCGTTGCGCTCGAAGACAATGTTTCGGCTATCGATGTAGATAGTCGCGCCGCCCGGGCCACACAGGGGTGCGGGCTCCCTCAGCGGTCATCGCGTAGATCACGGTTGATCCGTTGTCGGGTTGGGCGCTGCGTCCCTCCAGACGGCCACAGCCCGACGAGATTCCCCTCATGGCCGACGGCAATGCAGCAGACGGCGGCAGGAGCGAACCGGGACGGCCGTGGTGACCGGTGACCGCACGGACGACCACGGCCGACAACACCCACAGGCGCCGGATTCGGATGGTGAGCATAGGACTCCCGTATGCACGCCGAAGGGTGTGTCACACCGCGCGACCACAATGTGCCCCCCACCTCACCTGCCGCGAACCATCGGGACATGGCAATGCGTTGCAAGAACCGACGGGGGCCGGGTTTGTCGTTTATTCGCTGATTCACCCGAAACGCGCGCCCGATGACGGCGTGTCACCTGCCAACACAGTGGATGCCCATCGTGCGGATTTGCGCGCGCTCGATACGATGTGCTCGCACCATGGTGCTGATGCCCCGGAGTGGTTTCCCGTCCGCCCGGCGCATCCGTGCTCGGGCGACAATTCATCCCCGTGCTGTCAGCCCGAGCCCGCCCGGGCGGCTTCTC
>DXGR01000023.1 GCA_019113825.1 Candidatus Stackebrandtia excrementipullorum
GTGGCGCCGGCTCCATGCGTGACTGCAACTACAACATGAAGGAAGGCCGGACGATCTACTTCCGTGCCATTCTGTCCAACGGCTCGACCGGCCACATCGACTACAGCGACACGGTTGTGGCGATCATCTGACCGCTGCGCCTGCCGCCTTTGCCGTGAAACGACGGCCCCGGGATCACCGACGGATTCTAGGGTTCGTTGCAACACCTTGATCTACAAGGGATTGCAGCGGGCTTTGTGATTCGTGCTGTTCGAGTTTGAAGTCGGGTATCGGTCAGTGGTTCGGGGACTTCGACCCCTGGTCCGTGAGCAGAGGAATACCTCCGGCTCAGGGACCGGGGCCGAGTGGTTTTGAGGCGTGTCGGCGCGTGGGAATTAACACGCGGACAGGAAAACGGTGGCGTAACGGCCGTAACGCTTCGGGCAAACACAAGGCCGTGCCGCCGGTTCGGCTTCCATTGCCGGTTGCGGGACCGTCGCGCCGTTTGCGGTAGCCGGCCCCGTCCACATCGCGGATCGGTTGCGGCAGAAGGCATTGGTGCGGGTGATCGCCGCCGAGCCGGGGCGGGCGCCGTCGACGATCAGCCGGACGATCCGCAGTAACCGGCCCCTCGGCAATGGCCAGTACCGTCCGTATGCCATGCAATCACGTGCCGATGCCCGCCGCGGCGGTGTCCGAAACCCGGCAGCAGGACTTCATCCAGGGCCACTTGGACATCCGGTGAAGCCCGGAGCAGATCTGCCAGGCTCTAAAGAAGACCTTCCCAGACCGCCCCGAGATGCACGTGGTCCACGAAACGATCTACCAGGCCCTCTACATCCGGGGCCGGGGAGAACTGCGCCGTGAGCCGCCCCGCGCCCGGCGCAAACCCCGCCGACAGGCTCAACAACGTCGGCCGAGGTTCGTCACTCCAATGGTCATGATCAGCCAACGACCGGTCGAAGTGGAAGACCGGGCCGTCCCGGTCACCGGGAGGGCGACCTCGTCATCGGCGAGGAGGGCAAGCCGGCCATCGACACCCCGGTCGAGCCCGCTACCCGCTGTGTCATGCTCCTGAACCCGCCCGCAGACCACGGCGCCGAGACCGTCCGCGACGCATCGGTCACCACAGTCCAGACCCTGCCATCCCACCTTCGGCGGCCCCCGACCCGGGATCAAGGCGCAGAGACGGCCGCCCACGGCTCCTTCGGCATCGCCACCGATGTCCCGGTCTACTCCTGCGACCCCGCCTCACCCCGGCGACGCGGCTCGAACGAGAACACCGACGCACCACTGCGCCAATACTCCCCAAGGCACGGACCTCTCCGTCCACACCCGCGAATATCTCGACACCGTCGCCACCGAACTCAACACCCGCCCACACAAACCGCTCGGCTGGGGATCCCGGGCGAGAACCTTGATAACTTCCTCACCAACACCAACCGGCAGCACTGTTGCCACCATTCCGGGCATCTGCCCCGATGCCCGGGGCCGTCCACCTTCGAGTAAGGCAATCAAGGTGCGAACGTTGTGAGGGGATAGAAGTCGGGCGACCCCACCGATTGCAGTCGTTGCCGGGCATTTTCGTCGCCGGTCTCGGAGACGATCCGTTCACCGAGCCTTCGATATTCTTCGGGAGTGATCAAAGCCTTGCTCAGCTCCGACATGATCGACTCCTCGGTGCTGTCCAAGTAGTACATGAAACCCGGGTCGGGGGTGTCCCAGCCGGGACCGTAGTGGTGACGTAGGAACCGGCACGCATCGGCCGGTAGCAACACGTCCACGCCGTTCACACGTTTGGTCTTCACCGGCAGGAACGTGTCGCGGTCGGCCTCCATGCGGCAGTTGTTGTGCAGCCAGGCGTTCCCGCTGTTGAGCCATACAGGGTGCACGTCCAGGTGCAGATGTGCCGCCTTCCCCGGTGTCGCGACCCGGAACAGGCGACCACGACGGTTGAAGCTCACGACGAATCCCGCCTTGACGAGTTCGACCATGACGTTCATGGCCTCCTCTTTGGCCTCCTGCGGAGTACCGGCGTCGGTGAGCCACGCGCAGTCGAAATCGTCGTCACCGGGGATGAAGCCGTTGTCACGATGGAAACCCAACAGCGTTCCGTACACGGTGAACAGCGGCTTCCCCAGTTCGGTGTCGAAGAAGTCGCGTACCCGGCCGTACATGGTGAGGAATTCGCCGTGGGTGCCCTTGACCTCGTTGTCCGAAGGCGCCACCGCACCTTTCTTGTCCAAATTGCCCCCCGCTTTCAGGTGTGGCACCACGGAGCCTTCACCGTGTGGGACGTTCAAGGTCAGCGTGGTCCCGCCTCCGGCGGCGATCAAAGAGGCTCCCGACGATGTCGTGACACGAAGTTTCCCTCGGGCGGGGAAGCCGGGCAGGCTGTCGCGGCCGACAATGTACACGAACTCACGTGACGGATCGACGTTGACGCGACGCAACACCATGGTGTCGAGAAGTATCACGACCACGTCGTCGCCGTCACCGACCCGCCCCGACACGTGCAGCCCCGAGTAGGTGAACTTTGCGGTGAACAGACCGGGAACGGACCCGGCCTCTACCGACGTTCCGTCGTCGGAATGTTCGACAAAGCATTGGAAATGCGGGTCCTCCACGCGTGGCGCACCCGCGGCGGCGTGGGCGGCCTCCAGTCGGTGTTGCCAGCGGTGCTTCGTCGCGAAAACCCAGGTCGCGTTGCTTCCCTCGGCCTGATCCAGCGCGGTTTGGTATTCACGCGCGGCCCCGGTGTAGTCACGGTGTGCGAAACGTGCCTCGGCCAATGCCGAACGAAGACCGATGCGGTGGGGCTGGTCGGCGACCATGTGTTCCAGTGAAGCCACAGCAGCGTGCCGGAACGTGTCCAGCCGTTTCTCGCTGATCGGCCGGTAGTGCGGTTCGTTTAGATCTCCGCCGTACGTGCCTCGCCATTTCACCACGAGGTTCGCCAGGCGCAACGCCTTCGAGGCAGCCGCCTTGTGGTCGGGTTTCGCCCGGAGGAAGCTCGTCAACGCCTCGTGCGCACGTGCCCAGTGATCCAACGACTCGTATGCCTCGGCCAGTTCAAGTAGGAGGGACGGCCGGTGGTCACCCAGTCGCCGGAGCCCGCGGTTCGCGGTCGCCACACCGATCGGCTGCTTGAGTTCACGCGCCAGCCGACGCAGCTGGAGAAGGTGGTCCCGTGGCACCTCGTCTCCGCTGCACGCCGTCAACGACGCCAGGTAGGCGGCCTGCCTCTTCGATCGGTGAGTGAGGACAACACTCAGTTCATGACACCACAGAGCTTGGGAGACTGACGGCTCTCTTTGGAGCGGCGGGTATCCACCGAGCGCGGCCACGTATGCCGCCTCGGCCTCTTTCCATCGGCCGATTTGCCGCATGGCTCGACCAAGCCGTGCAGCGTCCTTTGCCGACTGTCGAGGGCGACGGCTCAATTGTCGAGCGCGGGCGTGCCAGTAGACGTAACGGGGGGCGGTTTGTAGACGCCTGACCAGGGGCTGACGCTTCAAGGGACTTCCTCGGGAAAGACTGGGGCGGGCTCATGTTACCAACGCGGAAAGCACTCCGGGACCACGTTTTCCGACGCCGACGGTCCTATCGTGACATGACTGCGGTGGTGGGGATGTAGCGGCAACGCCACTTGAAGCGACTCTGCGGGTGACATAATCCGATATTGACCGGTTTGTTCCGCTGTTTTGACCCTTTTGGGCGTTATCGTTTACTCACGCGTCCACGGCTCTACCGGTGGTCCGTCGTCTTCACGGGGAGTGAACGTCGCCCGGTTTACCTGCGCCATGCGCGTCCAGGAAATACAGCGTCAACGGGAGGTCCCAGCGTGAGTGTCGCCTTCGTGGTCACCACGGCTTACCAGCTTTACCACTACAAGCGCATCATTCCGCATCTGTCCAACGTGACCGTGGTGTTGGAAGTGCGCAAACACGATTTTCACCTGTCCGAGGACGTGGTGGTCGAGCATCTCCCGGGCGTGCCGATCGAGACGGTGTCGACGGAGAGACTCAAGGACCTGGACGGCAGGTTCGACGTGGTCGTCTGTCAGACGGCTATCCTGCCGTTGCAGTTCTTCGACTCCAGTTATGTTGTGGCGCAACAGTACAGCCTCGCCAAGGAGAACTATCAGTACGGGATCTGGCGAGCTCAAGCCGATCTGAACCTGATGTACGGGGACTATTCGGTCGGTAGGGTCGAAGGCTTCGGCCGTGCCATCGCGGTGGGCAATCCGCTGCTGGATCCGTACTTTTCGAACGGCTCCCCACCCCTGCGACGCTCGTGGGGTGGCGACGATCGTAAACGTCTCCTCTACATGCCGACCTACGGTGATCTGTCGTCGTTGTCGTCGGTGATGCCGGTGCTGGAGCGTTTCGACGGGGACGTCACCGTGAAACTGCACCACGCCGAGGCCGCAGGTACCGCGGCCTCGTTGCCGTCGCATATCCGCACCGTCGGCGCGGAGGCCGACCCCAACGAGCTGCTCTCGACACACGACGGTGTTATCAGCGACTTCTCCGGTGCGGCGTTCGACGCCCTCTACACCGGTGTACCGACGGTCGTCACCGGTGCATTGGATCCACAGTGCGAGGACGTTCAGCGGCTGTCGGAGGCCGAACGCGAACAAACTGTGCTGGCGGGGGTGGCCGCCACGTGGCGGCCCGATGCCGGAGTCGAGGCGTTGGCGGAATCGTTTGCCACTGCTCAACAGCTGCTGCAGTCCGGTGAGTACGAGGTGTTCACCAAGGAGTACTTCACCAAACCGGGCACCGCGGGCAAGGCCTGTGCCGACGAGATCACGCGCCTGATGACCTACGGCCCTTCTGCGCACTTCGGAGCCGACCAGGTGAAGTCCACGGTCCGTCGCTACATCACGGCGAACCGCCGGCTCCGGCAACAGAATCGGGGAGAGGCGGAGACGCGGGCTGCGGTTGCCACTCCATCACCTGGCCGCCGGGCATTCCGCAGGCTTCGACGGATCGCGTCCCGGTCGGATCGTCTGGTGCGAGTGGCCCGAAAGGTTCGCCGCCGCGTGCGCGAGAGGCGTCGACCGGCGATCACCGTCGACCCTCAGGTGTCGCTGGCGGCGGCCCCGGCAAACCGGCGAGAGGCGATTATCGACCTGCTTACGCCGTTCTTCGCCCAAGGGGGTCTGTCTCTTGCCCGGGACAACGATCTACCGGGTAGCGACCTCGCGGTGTTGTCCGCCGACAAACGCAAACTTCACAAGGTGCTCATGTCCGCCGCAGTCGATCATCCGGAACTGATGGTGCGTGTCGGGAACCAATGGCATCTGGTGGACACTCTGCCACTGTCCAAACTCAGTTTTCACGATGTCACGTACGCAGACTGGCTCGAAATCGGCACCACTGCCGAACGCAGCCGATATGTCATCGGCGCCATGGGATATCTGAAAGTGCTGTTCGTGGAGCACCAGCGGGAACGCAATCGTTTCCTTGCTCGGAAGAAGGTCGCCCACCGCGTCGACTGGACTCCGCTGTTCGCCGGTTCCGGTTTCGCCTCGGGAGCCGGTCCCATCCGGGTGTGCGGGGACCAGATACCGCACATGGCGGGACCGATAGACGTCGTGTACACGTGGGTCGACTCGGCCGATCCGCGTTGGCAGGCCGACCGGGCCCGGTTCGACACGACGACGGCCAACGCCAGCGCGAGCAACGCCGAACGTTTCATCGACCGGCAGGAGCTGAGGTATTCGCTGCGTGCTCTGGAGCTGTTTGCGCCGTTCGTGCGGCACATCTACATCGTCACCGCAGATCAGCACCCGCAGTGGTTGGCCAAGGGCCACCCGAAGATCACGGTGGTTCCGCACAGTGACATTTTCCCCGATCCGTCGGTGTTGCCGACGTTCAACTCCCACGCGATCGAGACCTGCCTGCATCGCATCGAGGGTCTGTCGGAGAACTTCGTCTACTTCAACGACGACGTGTTCGTGGGGCAGGAGGTCGGTCCCGCGGACTTCTTCACCATCGCCGGTCAGGCGAAGGTTCGCCTGTCCCCATCGCAGTACATCTATCAGGGGCGGCCGGAGGACGGGGCCATCCCCACCGATTGGGCGGCGTATAACTCGTTGAGTCTGATGGGGCAGGACTTCGACATCACACTGGACCGGCGCGTCAAACACGTTCCCCTGGTGCAGAAGAAGAGCGTGTTGGCCGAGATCGAGGAGCGTTACTCTGACGAGATCGAACGTACTCGCGCGGCCCGCTTCCGTTCGGTGACCGACGTGGCGGTCCCCAGCATGTTCGCGCAGTACTACGGGATGGCGACCGGTCACGCCGTCGAGTGGCCGGGGGCCAGAAATGAGTACGTGTACCTGGATACCGGCCGCGCCGATTCACTTGACCGATTTCAGCAGATCCTGCATCGACCGCCGAAGTTCTTCTGCCTCAACACGACGCGACACACCGAGGTGGATCTTGCCGCTCAGGCGTGCAATCTCGAGAAGTTTTTCACCTCGGCGTTCCCCGACCCCGCCGACTGGGAGATTGCCACGGACCGCTGAGCCCGTGGCAGGTCGGAGTGCCCATCGGTCCGTCGAAAAGTGAGCACCCGAACACGCGTTGAGTGTTTGGTCCTGTAATCTCGTGGAGCGTGGTGCCTCCACCATGGTGGGCGCCACGTCAAGGTCCGCCGTCGGCCGAAGACTCGGAGCCGACTTGCGATCCTTTGGCCGTCGCCCGTGCGACATGTCTCCCCTCGGTAATCCCCCCTCACCATTTTTAAGAAGCAGACGGGGAAGGGGCCATCCATGCGCTCAGGGGCGTCCGGTTTTGTGCACGTGTTGAGCACCCGAGTGGGGATCGGTGTGTATGACGAAGCCTGGTTCGATTATCGCTTGAAGTTGTTTTCGGCGGTCACGGTGCCGTCGATAGCGGCTCAAACCTGCCAGGACTTCACCTGGTTGTTGGTCGTGGACAAACAGATGCCGCCCAAGGCGCGCGGGGTCTTCGACGAAGTGATCAAACCGTTGAAGAACGTGGTCGTATTGGAAGTCGAGTTCAAGGCCGATTTCCGTAAAACGGTCGCGCGATGGTCGAAGGAGTATGCCGCCGTGAAGCGGGCCGATTTCGTTCTCTCGTCTCGTCTGGACGACGACGATGCCCTTCACATCACGGCGTTTGAACGTATTCATGCGGAGACGGATGGGTTTTTCACGCGTGAGGACCTGAGGTTTGCGGTGTTTTCGCTCAACGTCGGATGCATGTGGTTGCCATCGAAGGGACACGGGTATACGCGCTATCACGACAGCCTCGGTATCGGTCTATCGCTTATGGAACCGGCCGAGAGCGTGGAAACGGTGTATGCGCACCCGCATCGCGATATCAAACAGCGTTTGACCCCTCGCGGTAGCTACATGTGTGGAGTCGACGGCGCCGAATTGTGGTGGCTCTATGCGGCACACACCATTTCGGATTCCGACAAGGGGGACGGAAAGCGGCATCAGCGAATCATCAACCATAAATACGGTTATTCGCTGGACCGGAAGACGATGCAGCGGTTCGGTTTGATACCCGAACAGATCGCCGGTCTGCGGGAGGTGGGCGAACCGATACCACGTCAGGCGACGAAATTCCTGTCCCTGCGTACCCTCGAGACCGAGAAGCAGATTCGCAGCATTCGGTCGGAACTGACCGACGCGAGCTGGCTACGTCGGAGGTTGCTCACTCAAAGGCTGTCCAGGTTGGAACGGGAGCGGGTACAGGCAGGCTCCAACATTGTGGAGTAGTCGCGCCGAGGGGCCGTCGGTGACGAAAACAGGCCCGGGCCCGGTGTGTTCCCGGCAGGACGATATCTGCGGCGGGGGAGGGCACGGTGAAGCCGTTTCACGCCGCCGAGAGGTCCTCCCTCGCCGGTGAAGCCGGGGCGATTCCGTGAAGATGTGACGCCTGGCATATCGGTGAAACCGGGCCTCACCGGCGAGACCGGCCGTGGCTGCTGTGGCCGACATCGCATGCGGTGACGATGAAGCCGCGCCGGTCGCCGAGAGGTTGGCTCAAAGCTGGCGGTCCGGTCGGCACCGCTGCAGGACGCCGGATGCCAAAGGGCACCGTCATGTGGCGGGATGGTCACCTTGGGCCAACGAAATATCTTGAAGCCCTTGACGAGACGCGATCGGCGGGGCATTCTGTTTCACAGGCAACGCACGCGTACCATTTTCGTACGCAAGAGCGAAATGAACCGTTCGCAGAAGGATGTAACGGGGTGGGTAGACGCCGTCGGGTGAGTCGGCTACACTGCTAGTTTGCGCTGCCTTCTCGCGCCCTCTTTAGCATGACCACAGTCTGGACAACGGGTTGTCAGTCCTCGTGCAGGGCTTCACCGATGATGCGGAGTGTGCCGTTCATTGCAGCAAGGGGCTACGAAAAGAGTGGCGTTACCACGGCCGTCGCACCACAGGTCCTCGGAAGGACGAATCTTGGCAGCTTCCCGCCCTGCGAAGACCAGCAGCTCGACCTCGAGCACGCTCGCTCCCAACCGAATCTCGTTCGGCAGGATTACCGAACATCTTGAGGTTCCCAATCTGCTGGCACTGCAGACCGACTCCTTTGACTGGTTGGTCGGCAACGAGACCTACCGCGCCCGCGCGGAGGACGGTGCCACCTGCGGACTGGACGACATCCTCGAAGAAATCAGCCCGATCGAAGATTTCTCGGGCACCATGTCACTGTCATTCTCCAACCCGCGTTTCGACGAGGTCAAGGCTCCCATCGAGGAGTGTAAGGAGAAAGACCTCACCTACTGTGCTCCGCTGTTCGTGACCGCGGAGTTCATCAACCACACCACCGGCGAGATCAAGAGCCAGACGGTGTTCATGGGTGACTTCCCGATGATGACGCCCAAGGGCACGTTCATCATCAACGGCACCGAGCGCGTCGTGGTGTCGCAGCTGGTTCGCTCACCCGGCGTTTACTTCGACAAGCAGCCCGACAAGACATCCGACCGCGACCTGTCCAGCGTGAAGGTGATCCCCGGACGGGGCGCCTGGTTGGAGTTCGACATCGACAAGCGGGAGACCGCCGGTGTCCGTATCGACCGTAAGCGTCGCCAGGCCGTCACCGTGCTGCTGAAGGCCATCGGGTGGACGAACGATCAGATCCGTGAGCGGTTCAGCTGGTCCGAGATCATGATGGCCACGTTGGAGAAGGATCACATCTCCGGCCAGGACGAGGCGCTGCTGGACATTTACCGCAAGCTGCGCCCGGGCGAGCCTCCGACGAAGGAGAACGCCGAGACGCTGCTGGACAACCTGTTCTTCAACTCGAAGCGTTACGACCTTGCGAAGGTCGGTCGCTACAAGCTGAACAAGAAGTTCGGACTGTCGACGCCCATCGGCACCGGCACGCTTACCGAGGCCGACCTGGTCGCGACCATCGAGTACCTGTGCCGGTTGCAGACCGGCGAAGAGGGCTACGACCGCGACGACATCGACCACTTCGGAAACCGGCGCCTGCGCACGGTCGGCGAACTGATCCAGAACCAGGTTCGCGTTGGTCTGTCCCGTATGGAGCGGGTGGTCCGTGAGCGGATGACGACCCAGGACGTCGAGGCGATCACGCCTCAGACGCTGATCAACATCCGCCCGGTCGTGGCCGCGATCCGTGAATTTTTCGGCACCTCGCAGCTGTCGCAGTTCATGGACCAGGTCAACCCGATCGCGGGCTTGACGCACCGTCGCCGTCTGTCGGCGCTCGGTCCCGGTGGTCTGTCACGTGACCGTGCCGGCATGGAGGTCCGTGACGTTCACCCGTCGCACTACGGCCGCATGTGCCCGATCGAGACCCCGGAAGGGCCGAACATCGGTCTGATCGGTGCTCTGTCGGCGTTTGCGCGAGTGAACCCGTTCGGGTTCATCGAAACCCCGTACCGCAAGGTCGTCGACGGTCGGGCCACCGACCAGGTGGAGTACCTGACCGCGGACGAAGAGGACCGGGTCGTCATCGCACAGGCCAACACGCCGTTGACCGAGGACGGCGAATTCGCCGATGACCGAGTGCTGGTCCGCCGCAAGGGTGGCGAGATGGAACTGGTCGGCCATGAAGCCGTTCACTACATGGACGTTTCACCACGGCAGATGACTTCGGTCGCCACCGCCATGGTGCCGTTCCTGGAACACGACGACGCCAACCGTGCACTCATGGGTGCCAACATGCAGCGTCAGGCCGTTCCGTTGATCAAGACTCAGTCACCGTTCGTGGGCACCGGCATGGAGTACCGTGCCGCCGTCGACGCCGGAGACGTCGTGGTCGCGGATGTCGGCGGTGTCGCCGAGGACGTGTCCGCCGACTACATCACGGTTCATCAGGACGACGGCTACCGCCGCACCTACCTGTTGCACAAGTTCCGCCGCTCCAACGCCGGCACGTGCGTCAACCAGGTTCCCGTCATCAACGAGGGGGACCGGGTCGAGGCCGGGCAGGTCATGGCCGACGGTCCCTGCACCGACCACGGTGAGATGGCTCTGGGTAAGAACCTGCTGGTCGCCTTCATGCCGTGGGAGGGTCAGAACTACGAGGACGCGATCATTCTGTCCTCGCGTCTGGTCCAGGAGGACGTGCTCACGTCGGTTCACATCGACGAGCACGAGGTCGACGCCCGGGACACGAAGCTCGGACCCGAGGAGATCACCCGTGAGATCCCCAACGTCTCCGAGGAGATGTTGTCGGACCTCGACGAGCGCGGCATCATCCGCATCGGCGCCGAGGTCCGGGACGGTGACATCCTCGTCGGAAAGGTCACGCCCAAGGGTGAGACCGAGCTGACCCCCGAAGAGCGCCTGTTGCGCGCGATCTTCGGTGAGAAGGCACGCGAAGTCCGCGACACCTCGTTGAAGGTTCCGCACGGCGAGTCGGGCACCGTCATCGGCGTCCGCACCTTCAGCCGTGAAGACGGCGACGAACTGTCGCCCGGCGTCAACGAGCTCGTCCGGGTGTACATCGCTCAGAAGCGCAAGATCTCCGACGGTGACAAGCTGGCGGGTCGTCACGGCAACAAGGGCGTGATCTCCAAGATCGTTCCGTCCGAGGACATGCCGTTCCTGCCCGACGGGACACCGGTCGACGTGGTTCTCAACCCGCTGGGTGTACCCGGCCGTATGAACATCGGTCAGGTCCTGGAACTTCACCTGGGTTGGGTCGCCAAGTCCGGCTGGAAGGTCGCCGGTGAGACCGAAGGGTGGCAGAAGGCTCTGAAGGCCATCGGCGCCGATGAGGCTCCGGCGGACTCGACGGTCGCCACACCGGTGTTCGACGGCGTGCAGCTCGAAGAGGTGAGCGGGCTGCTGGAATCGGCGCTTCCCAACCGCGACGGTGAACGCATGGTCGGCCCCGACGGAAAGGCCAGGCTGTTCGACGGCCGTACCGGCGAGCCGTTCCCCGGTCCGATCGCGGTCGGCTACATGTACATCTTGAAGCTGAACCACCTCGTGGACGACAAGATCCACGCTCGGTCCACCGGTCCGTACTCAATGATCACGCAGCAGCCGCTGGGCGGTAAGGCGCAGTTTGGTGGCCAGCGGTTCGGTGAGATGGAGTGCTGGGCGATGCAGGCCTACGGCGCCGCCTACGCGCTCCAGGAGTTGTTGACCATCAAGTCCGACGACATCCTCGGCCGCGTCAAGGTGTACGAGGCGGTCGTCAAGGGCGAGAACATTCCGGAACCGGGTATTCCCGAATCGTTCAAGGTTCTGCTGAAGGAACTTCAGTCGCTGTGCCTCAACGTGGAGGTGCTTTCCAGTGACGGCACCGCCGTGGAGATGCGCGACAGCGACGACGAAGTCTTCCGCGCGGCTGAAGAACTGGGCATCGACCTGTCGCGGCACGAGCCGAGCAGCGTCGACCTCGAAGGAGCTTGATGTGAGCGGCGCGCCGGGCGAGGTGAAGCCTCCCCGGCGCCGCCCGCGTCAGCAAAGGCATCCATAGAAATCCCTATATATAGTTCACCGCAAGGGGAATAGTTAAGTGCTTGACGTCAACTTCTTCGATGAGTTGCGAATCGGCCTGGCCACCGCCGAAGACATTCGTCAGTGGTCGCACGGCGAGGTCAAGAAGCCCGAGACGATCAACTACCGGACTTTGAAGCCGGAAAAAGACGGCCTGTTCTGCGAAAAGATCTTTGGCCCCACCCGCGACTGGGAATGCTACTGCGGTAAATACAAGCGCATCCGGTTCAAGGGCATCATCTGTGAACGCTGCGGCGTCGAGGTGACCCGGTCTAAGGTGCGTCGTGAACGCATGGGCCACATCGAGCTGGCCGCTGCGGTGACCCACATCTGGTACTTCAAGGGTGTGCCCTCACGGCTGGGCTACCTGCTCGACATCGCGCCGAAGGATCTGGAAAAGATCATCTACTTCGCTGCGTACGTCGTCACGTCGGTCGACACCGACGCCCGTCATCGTGACCTCGGCACCCTCGAAAACGAGATAGCCGCCGAGAAGCGGCAGCTGGAGAACGGTCGCGACGCCGAAGTCGAAAAGCGCGCCACCAAGCTGGAAGCCGACCTCGCCGAGCTGGAGGCCGAAGGCGCCAAGGCCGACGTTCGCCGCAAGGTGAAGGACGGTGGCGAGCGGGAGATGCGTCAGATCCGCGACAAGGCTCAGCGCGAAATCGACCGGCTTGAAGAGGTCATCGAGACCTTCCGCAAGCTCGAGGTCAAGCAGCTCATCGGTGACGAGATGCTCTTCCGGGAGCTGCACGACCGCTTCGGCGAGTACTTCACGGGGAGCATGGGCGCGGAGGCCATCAAGGCGCTCCTGTCCAACCTCGACATGAACGCGGAGCTGGAGAACCTTCGTGACGTGATCGCGAACGGTAAGGGCCAGAAGAAGATCCGTGCTCTGAAGCGTTTGAAGGTTGTCGCCCCGTTCGCGACCAACGGTTCGTCGCCGATGGGCATGGTTCTCGACTGTGTGCCGGTCATCCCGCCGGAACTGCGCCCGATGGTGCAGCTGGACGGTGGACGCTTCGCCACCAGTGACCTGAACGACCTGTACCGCCGTGTCATCAACCGGAACAACCGCCTCAAGCGGCTTATCGACCTCGGCGCGCCCGAGATCATCGTCGCCAACGAGAAGCGGATGCTTCAGGAGTCCGTCGACGCCCTGTTCGACAACGGCCGTCGCGGACGTCCGGTCACCGGACCGGGAAACCGTCCCCTGAAGTCGTTGTCCGACATGCTGAAGGGTAAGCAGGGACGGTTCCGTCAGAACCTGCTCGGTAAGCGTGTCGACTACTCCGGCCGTTCGGTGATCGTCGTCGGTCCGCAGCTGAAGCTGCACCAGTGCGGTCTGCCCAAGCAGATGGCGCTGGAACTGTTCAAGCCGTTCGTCATGAAGCGGCTGGTGGACCTGAACCACGCTCAGAACATCAAGAGCGCCAAACGCATGGTGGAAAGGGCTCGACCCGCGGTGTGGGATGTCCTCGAAGAGGTCATCACCGAGCACCCGGTGCTGCTCAACCGTGCACCTACGCTGCACCGCCTCGGTATTCAGGCGTTCGAACCGCAGCTCGTCGAAGGCAAGGCCATCCAGATCCACCCGTTGGTCTGCACCGCCTTCAACGCCGACTTTGACGGTGACCAGATGGCGGTCCACGTGCCGCTGTCTGCCGAGTCGCAGGCTGAGGCTCGGATTCTGATGTTGTCGGCGAACAACATTTTGAAGCCTTCGGACGGGCGACCGGTGACCATGCCTACTCAGGACATGATCATCGGCCTGTACTTCCTGACCCACCGTCGTGAAGGCATGATCGGTGAAGGACGCACATTCGCGTCGGTGTCCGAGGCGCAGATGGCCTACGACCGTCGCGAGCTGCACCTGCAGGCGCCGGTGAAAATTCGCTTGGAGGGTGTCTCCCAGATCGATGAGGGTGACGGCCCCAACCCGGCGGAAACCGACGACACCGGGTCGATCCTGTTGGAAACGACTCTGGGACGGGTGCTGTTCAACGAGACGCTTCCCGTGGACTACCGGTACGTCAACTACGAGGTTCGCAAGGGCCAGTTGTCCGAGATCGTCAACGACCTCGCCGAGCGGTACCCGAAGGTGCAGCTGGGGGCGTCGTTGGACGCGTTGAAGCAGGCCGGTTTCCACTGGGCGACCTGGTCGGGCATCACGATCGGTTTCAAGGACGTCATCGGTCCGGCCGCCAAGCCGGCGATCCTTGAGCGTCACGAGAAGGACGCCGACCGCATCGAGAAGCAGTACCAGCGTGGTCTGATGACCTCCGAGGAGCGTCGCGGCGAGCTGATCGAGATCTGGACGAAGGCGACCAACGAGATCGCCAAGAGTCTGGACAAGGACCTGCTGCCGACGAACCCGTTGTGGCAGATGATCAACTCGGGCGCCCGAGGCAACATGCTGCAGTTGCGGCAGATCGCGGCGATCCGTGGCCTGGTGGCCAACCCGAAGGGTGAGATCATCCCGCGCCCGATCAAGTCCTCCTACCGTGAGGGCTTGAGCGTGCTGGAGTACTTCATCTCCACACACGGTTCGCGTAAGGGTCTGGCCGACACCGCGTTGCGTACCGCCGACTCCGGTTACCTGACACGTCGTTTGGTGGACGTGGCGCAGGACGTCATCGTCCGTGAAGACGACTGTGGCACCGAACGTGCGGTGCGTATGCCGATCGCGCTCGAGCTGGAAGGCACTCTGAGCGTGCACGAGAACGCCGAGACCTCGGTCTTCGCGCGTACTCTCGCCGAGGACATCAAGGACTCCCGCGGCAAGATCATCGTCAACGAGGGTGTGGACCTGACCCAGCCTCTGATCGACGAAATGGTTGCCGCCGGTGTCAAGGACGTCCGTGTGCGCAGTGTTCTCACCTGCGAGTCGCACCTGGGCGTCTGCGGGGCGTGCTACGGCCGTTCCATGCCGACCGGCCAGAAGGTCGACCTCGGTGAGGCCGTCGGCATCATCGCGGCGCAGTCCATCGGTGAGCCCGGTACCCAGTTGACGATGCGTACCTTCCACACCGGTGGTGTGGCCGGAGACGACATCACGCAGGGTCTGCCTCGTGTTCAGGAGATCTTCGAGGCACGCATCCCGAAGGGTAAGGCGCCTATCGCCGAAGCCGCGGGTACCGTCCGCATCGAGGATGCCGACAAGTCGCGCAAGATCATCATCACGCCCGACGACGGCTCCGATGAGATCGTGCTGGACAAGCTGTCGCGCCGTACTCGGCTTCGGGCGCACGACGGTGACCACATCGGTGTCGGTGAGAAGCTCACCGAGGGAACGATCGACCCGCACGAGCTGTTGCGTGTCCTCGGTCCCCGCCAGGTGCAGACTCACTTGGTCGACCAGGTGCAGGACGTGTACCGGTCGCAGGGTGTGCTCATTCACGACAAGCACATCGAGATCATCGTGCGTCAGATGCTTAAGCGCGTGACGATCATCGACTCCGGCACCACCGAGTTCCTGCCCGGGTCGCTTGTCGACCGGGTGGCTTTCGAGGGTGCGAACCGTCGCATCGTCTCCGAAGGCGGCGAGCCGGCTTCTGGCCGTCCGCAGCTGATGGGTATCACGAAGGCGTCGCTGGCCACGGACTCGTGGCTGAGTGCAGCCTCCTTCCAGGAGACCACCAAGGTCTTGACCGACGCGGCGATCAATGCCAAGTCCGACTCGCTCATCGGTCTGAAGGAGAACGTGATCATCGGTAAGCTCATCCCGGCCGGTACGGGTATCTCCAAGTACCGCAACGTCCGGGTCGAGCCCACCGAGGACGCCAAGTCCCGCGTCTACTCCATGGGTGGTTACGAGGACCCGGTTCCGGCCTTCGGCTT
>DXGR01000024.1 GCA_019113825.1 Candidatus Stackebrandtia excrementipullorum
CCCGGCCCCGAATCCTGACGGAACTGAAGCACACACTGATTATTCAGCTCGCCACCGCCACCGTCGCGCTACTGATCGCGTTCGTCTGGTGGGCCGACTTTCTGTCCAAACCCGGAACCATCGTCGACGACGACGTTCCGGCGATCGTTGCCGCGGTCCTTCTTGTATTCGTGACCGTCTCGGTCATCGCGTCGAGCTTTGTTCACCTCAGCCGGCGGCACGTCATGTCGCCGAAAAGTCGGCAGGTGCTCAAGGTCGGGCAAATCATCTGGATGGTGCTCGGGTCGCTATACGCCCTACCGTGGTTTTACGACGTACACCACCGGATGATGCCGTTCGAAGTGGAAACCACCGTCGATGATCTCCCGATGTACCGCGATTGGGGGATCGGTATCGGGGGCGTGTTCAACGAACTTGGACTGTGGATGCTCGTGTTCAGTGCCGTAACGGCTCTCCTGGTTCTCATCCAACTGTCACGGCTGCCCAACACCGCCGAAGTCCACACAAACGCCACGATGTGACCTCATTGCCGGCCGTGTCGGGGGAGGAGACACCGTCTTCGCCCCGGTCGTGAGGCGGCCGGCGCTACCCGTGCGGGATGTGAAGACGTCGGGATCCGCCACAGGCACACCGAGTAGCACCTGCTGCGGAACGTCATCGGCGACCCGAAACCGGGAGCGTCCGCTGCCCGCTTTTCGGTCAACCGCTACGCCGCAAACAGGTTCGTCGTTCCCCACGGCAGCGGGTTGTCGTCGCCGATGTCCACGACGATCCGCTCGAGGTCGTCGAATTCCGTATCAAGTCCGAGAAACACAACACGTGACGTGACAACGGAAACAACGTTTCGGTGGGGCATGGTCGAACCTGACGAAGCGCGGCAGCGTATGGTCTCGCCGGGTTTCGGCAAGTGACCGGTGTCAGTACTCGTGTAGGAACGCGGCGATCTGCTCGCGGAGGTTATAGGGATCTCGATCGAGATCGTACATGCTGTGTTCTTGGGGGCTTCCTTCGAGTTCGAGGCGGATGGTGATGGCGGTGGTATTGCGGACGAGGTATGAGGTGTCGGCGACGCCGGTTTGTTGTTCGCAGTACGCAACGCCGGCTCCCGTTGCGGAGAGGGTGACGTGTCCGGTGTAGAAGCTGATGAGTTCGCAGGGGCCGAGGCGTGCGCCTTTGTTGTCGGCGGTGGCTTGGAGGGTTTGGAGTTCTTCGTCGGTGTATTCGTGGAATCCGAGTTTGATGGTGGCGCCGGTAGGTTCTTCGGCTGCGGTCCAGTCGATGTTGTCCATGTGGCAGAACCATTCGTCGTCTTCGATGATGTCGACGTGTGGTTGTCCGGTGAGGACGTCGCTGTCTTCGGCGATGTCGGCGGTGCCGTGGCAGAGTTCGATTTTTTCTGCTCGTGTGAACGTGTCGCCTTCGAGGCGGGTATCGGTGATTGTTTCACGTTGGTGTGTGGTTTCTGCGGTGACGGGATAGTCACCTACCGAAGGTGAACAGCCGGCAAGAAGTGCCGCGACCAGGCCACCGAGCATGACGTGGTGTAGACGTTTCACGAAACCTCCCAGTCCCCACCAAGAGCCTTGTCCCAGCCCGTACGCGTGGGTGCGGTTCCGGCTTGACGGATGACGACATTCGAGCAAGTAGATGGGGTTGTAGGTCCTCAATGTCCGTCGCGCCGAAAGTGCACAATGTCCGCGTAGCGTTACGTTAACACGATACTGTGTGATGGCTTCTCGAGGTGTGCAACCTTGTTGTCTTGGGCGTCAAGGCATGTACGGAAACCCAGGGCAGTCCGGAGTGGAGGGCCTTTGTCGTAGGGGGCACATTTTGGTGTCGCTGCGCGGGCCCCCACAAGTCGGCACGGACTCGACGAGTCAGGCGACAACCCAAGCCATGAGCAGTCCCCCGAATGATTCCTTGACGGCCAATGTGGAGGACTGGGCGGCTCGGTTCGGCTGGATTGTTGGTCCATTGTTTGCCGTCTGGGCTCTCATCGCCTCAGCGGTGGTCTATGTGCGACGTCGGCAGTGTCGGTTACCTGAACGCCTGGCCGTGGCGTTGTCGTCCGTCGTCACGATCGCCGTGGCGGGCCGCTGGGAGAGGGTTGAGGCTACGCGTCGAGTGATCGTGACCGGTGAAGGTTGAGGCGGCGAAGGCGGAAAGGCCAGGTTCTTCGATCGGCATACGTGCGCCGGTCTTGTGCCGTAGCGACGCCGCCGCCACATTGGAGCCAGGGTTGGTTCGGTGTGAGTAAGGTCGAAAGATGTCGATGAGCAAGCGGGAGAGGAAGCAGTACCGAAAGGAGCTGTTCCGCAAGGTCGAGAGGCGTCGGGCACTGGTGCGCCGGGGCATACTCGTCTTCGCTCTGATCAGCCTTGTCGGCTTGGTTGCCTCGGGAACGATTGCTCTCACGAAGATCGACTTCCCTGCGGTGTGGGTCGCCGGACCGACCGGGGGAGTCATCCTGGCCACGGCCGGTTTCATCGCCGCCGGAGGGGTCATGCTGAGGCGCCAGAAGGGGAGGATGGGCTTTTTCGGGTGGGCCGGTGTGGTTCTCGCCGTCGCCGCAGGACTGCAACTGGTCACCGCGCTCATGCTTTTCCTTGTGGGACAGACCGAAGCGTCGGACTTGACCGGACTGCTCAGCCTTGTCCCCGTCTTGTTTTCCATCAAATTTTTCGGCGCGGAGTGGCTCAAGGACGTCCGTGGTGGCAACGACAACAGCGCCGCCGACACCTTTGCCACCATCGGCAAGATCAGCAGCTGAGAATTGCGCCGAGCAGTGGCGAGGCGGCACATGGCTGTCGCGCCGATCGTCCTCGATCGAACGTGGGGGATCTGTCAATCGGCTATCCGACATCGCAACCAGTGGACGGCGAGGTGATCGCCTGGTGACCTGGAGGCATGGTTGGAAAAGGAAAGAACCGCCGAAGGCGTATCGACTGCCGTAGACCCCGAAAGGACGGCTATCCGTGTAGGCGGCGGGTGACCCGGACCGGCGACGCGTGCCGCGACCACCACGGGAAGCCGCGGATACCCGAGGGGACGGCTCGTATACCGGGTTACGTCGAGAGTCGACGCAAACCGAAGATGCGTCAAAGCTCCCACCGAAGCCCCAAACCGCCCTCTACACCGATGCCGCCGACCAAACCCGGACCCGCGGTGTCTCCGTTCGCGGCCGATCCGCACATGGAGCGTCAAATTCGGGTGGGAGCCCGGCAGGTGAAAAGACTCGAACGTGCGGGCGCCTTCGTCGAGATCGAACGTCGCGCGAACGTCAACGCCGCAGAAGCCTGGCATCGTGTCGTCCGTCAGCCAAGCGTCCAATGTCACGGTATCGCCCGATTTGCGCGGCTGCTCTTGAAGGGAGAGGATCGTGCCCGCGCGGCCATGGCCACCGTCGCCGAAGGTTTCGTGGTGGCGGACGAGAAAGAACTTGTCAGTGCCGTCGTGCGCAGGCTGCCTCTCCCCGGCTCGGCGGAGGTCGTGATCGCGGCCCGGGTTCTCCAACTGGCGGGAATCATCATGTGCGTGGGCAACTCCGTCCCGTTGGGTCGGTGCCCGGTGCTGATCGACATCGTGGCGGTGGAGGGACGTGCCCTCCTCACGTCGTTGATCCGCGAAGGCACCGACGAATGGACGGGACTGGCGACGCTGGCTTAACGTTTCCCGCGTCGGCAGTAAACCCGCGCCGGGGCCCGTTTTAGTCTCGCCGATAAGCTGTGTGGCTTGGCAATAAGGAGACTTTGTGCGTTCGACGACGGTACAAACCGACGACGGGACGAGTTTGCACGTCGGTGTCACCGGAGTCGGCCCCGACGTAGTGGTCCTATCGGGCGGCCCGGGCTGCACCCACTACTTGGAGGACGACGCGATCGCACCTCGTCACATGCGAGCGTGGTATCCGGAACCGCGTGGTGTCGGGCGTTCCGGTGGCGGACCGCACACACTCGATCGGGCGATTGCCGACCTCGAAGCCGTCAGAAGTGCTGCGGGGCTGGAGAACTGGGTGGTGCTTGGCCATTCGTGGGGCGCGGATTTGGCGGTTCGTTATGCGGTGGACCATCCGTCGCGCGTCAGGTCCGTTGTGGCCGTAGCCGGCCATGGTCTCCACAACGATCGATCATGGTCTCAGACCTACAAGTCCTTGAAACACACCGAACCCACGCTCGACATCCCGTGGGAGCCCGGCGTCCACGGTGCACTCATGGACTCGTTCCGGGAGTGGATCCATGAGCCCGACCTGTTCCGGCGCCTCGCCGACTGCGCGGTCGCCGTCACCGTCATCGCCGCCGAGAAGGACATCCGACCGTCGTGGCCGTTGCGGCAACTGGCGGCCCTGGTGCCGCAGGGCGAATTCGTTGAGGTACCCGCCGTCGCTCACGACTTCTGGTCGACGCACCCTGAAACGTGGGTCGACATCGTGTCGCCGGCTTGCCGTGGCGTGCGTCGACCGCGTCCGTCAAAAGTTTGACCACTTGGTCGGTTCGTGGTTGGGGACGCCTCGTCGAGTGACTTAGTCGTCGTCCATCCCGAATGGGTAGTCGTTTTCGTCACCGGCGTCGGATTTTTTAGAGCTCCTGGACAGGGCGATGAGCGCGATCACCGCGATGACGATGAGGCAGCACCATTCACCACCTGCAAAAGGGTCGCCGTCCATGCGTTCCTCCGGTTGGTCCGGGACGAGACGTTGAGCGCCCCGTGCATCCCACCGTCACCGCGAAATGTCAGTGATGCATTACCAATACGGTACTCCTCTG